>DASUNK010000262.1:0-3431 GCA_036277195.1 Longimicrobiaceae bacterium
CTCAGAACCTGCGTGGGACGGCGAACTCGCCGTCCAGGGTGGTGATCAGTCGGTCGCGCGTCTTGTCGCTCTTGGTCTCGCCGACGTGCGAGTCGCCGCCGTTGATCGGGTACTGGCGGTTCGCGTTCGGGTACACCTGCGACGGCCCCTGCACGATGCCGTCCGAGGTCATCCCCGGCGCCGTGAGCTGGTCCCAGCCACGGTCCACGTCGTCCATGCGGCGCGAGATGTAGGCGCACCAGTACGCCGTGTTCCAGTAGCCCAGCAGGGAGGCGATCACCGAGCAGCCCACGAAGCCGTTGTACGCCCACTGCGCGTACGAGGCGAACGCGCGGCCGCCGCACCCCGACTCCGGGTTGCAGAAGGCGTCTCCGCCCAGGCGCGCCAGTATGAAGCGCTTGTCGGCGTAGCTCTGGATCCCCACGCGGGTGAAGTACTCGGGCGTGGAGTTGAGCTGCCCCACGAAGGCGTTCCCCGGCTGCAGGTCGATCTGCGCCGGCACGGCGGCGTCGATGGCGTACTGCAGCACCTGGTCGATGGCGTAGTTGCTGATGAACCACGCCACGTAGCAGCCGGGGTCCTGGTAGGGCGAGGAGCAGCCGAAGTAGAGGCGGTTCAGCTGGCCGTTCAGGAAGTCGGCCAGCGCCGTGCGCCCGTTGCGCGCCAGCAGCGCCCCCTGGTGCGGGGAGCCGATGGTCACCACGCCGCGGGCCAGGTCGCCGCGCCGCTGCGCCACGCTGCGGGAGATGAGCCCGCCCTGGCTGTGGCCCACCAGCACGAAGTTGTTCTGCCCGGTGGCGGAGATGCGGCCGATGAGGTCCGTGGCCTGGTTGTACAGCCGGTCGGTGGAGCTGAGGCTGGGGACCAGCTTGGTGTTGAAGTAGAAGCGCTGGCTCAGCCACGGGTCCATGCGGGCCCAGGTGCCGGCGTTGCTGAAGATGCCGTGCTGGAAGACGACGTTCGAGCCCGCCGGCGGCGGCGGGGGGGTGTACGGCTCCGGCTCCCGCCCGGGCCCGATCGGGGAGCACAACTCCGTCAGGTACGACTGCTCGCACGGCCGCTGGACCGACTGGAGCTGGCTGCTGCTCGACGCCTGGCGGCCCTGGGGGCCGGCGGCCTCGGCGCGCTCGCGCGTCGTCTTCTGCCGCTTGGCCTCCTTCTCCTTGTTGATGCGGAAGCGCACGTTGCGCAGCCGCGTCACCTCGCGCGTGGTGAAGGTCGCCTCGGACGTGGACGCCGTGGCCTCGCTCACCACCTCCTGCAGCACCCAGTTCTTCCCGTGGCGCTTGTAGGTCCGCGTCAGCGTTCCCTGGTTCGGCCGCGACGCGTCCGCGCTCTGGATGGCGGGCGCGCCCAGCACCGAGGTCTCGCCGAAGAGCGGAGAGGTGATCCGCATCGTGCCCTGGTTGGGGAAGTCCACCTCCCCGTCCAGCCCGCCCGTGCTCTGCGGGCGCGGCGTGCCGGGGTCGCTGCTCGCGTCCTCGATCACGATCCCCTGGGTGATGGAGACGCCCTGCAGCGGCCCCAGCACCGTCAGCGGCGAGGTGTGCACCGCGCCGTCCGGCTTGTCGGCCGGGACGAAGCTCCCGCCCGCGTCGTACTGGTTGTAGTCGGAGCCCACCGTCTTGATGGTGCGCACCGGGTCGGCCACGCCGTACTCGCCGTTCACCCCGTCGGGCTTGCGGTAGGTGTTGCTGAGCACCCGGTCGTAGTAGTCGTAGCCGGCTTCGATGGTGCGGCTGTCGTTGGCGCCGGTGAAGGTGAGCTGGGTGGTGGGCTGGCCGGTGCTGGCGTCGTAGACGGGCTGGGCGAGCGTCACCGTGGTGGTGCTCTGGACGTCGCTCTCCATGCTGACGTAGGTGTCGGCCGGGTCCATGGAGGGCTCGGAGTACGCCATCATGGCGCGGGGCTGGGCGGGGGCGACGTCGGCGCCGGCGACGAAGCCGTCGTCGGAGCAGGCGGCCAGCACGGCCGCCGCGCCCGCCGCCATCGCCACGAGGCGATACCTGCTGCGTGTGGGCATTGGTCCTCTTCGGGGGAGTGGAAGAGTGTCGCGTTGCTGCACGGGAAGGCCCGGAAGGGCTTCCCGCCTTGCCCGACTGGCTGACACGGCCGTGTACGCGGAGACCGTGGGGAAGGGGACGCTCGAGGCCCCCGTCCGCACGCCGCCGGGAGTGCTGCAGACACCCCGGCGACGGATGCTAACGCAGCCCTCTCAGGCCGTCAAGTGTTTACCGTCCTGAAAGGTGAGTGCTACTAAGCCGGTAACAGTTCACCGCTTGGGAGATCCGGGCCCGGGCGCGGAGGGGAGGTGGAAGTGGACGGATTGCACGGGGGCGCCCGGGGTGCGGCGGGCGCCGTCACCCCTCGCCGGTGAGCCAGTCGAGGATGGCGTGGCTCACCGCGCCGTCGCTGGCCTGGTCGAAGGCGGCGAACATCGGCCCCGAGTTCACCTCCAGGAAGCGCAGCTCCCCCGTCTCCGGGTCGGTCTTGAAGTCCGCCGCGGCGTACTGCATCTGCAGCGCCTCCATCAGCCGTCCCAGCCCCGCCACCAGGCGCGGGTCGATGCTCTCCAGCGGCAGGTGCTCCACGCTGGTGTCGCTGGCGTTGCGGTAGTCCAGCGCCTGGCTCTTCACCGCGAAGGGGATGAAGGCCGTGCCGATGCCGTAGAGCCGCACCTCCGGCTGCACCAGCTTCTGCTGCACGATGGCCGGCGCCGCGGCCTTCCCCTCCTTGCGCGGGGTGCCGGCCAGGAGCGTCGTCAGCTCCTGGGTGTAGCCGCCCCCCGGCACCGGCTTGGCGATCAGCGCCTCGCCCTCGGCCAGGCGGTCGAGCCGCTCCAGGTCGTTGGTGATGAGGGTGCGGGGGATGGGGAGGCCGCACTCGCGCGCCAGGCGGAGCATGAAGGGCTTGTTGGTCTGCCCCAGGTAGTCGCGGTTCATCACCCGGACGTCGTGCGCCAGCGCCCACCCCTGCAGGGTGGTGTGCCACGCCTGCGCCCGGTACGAGGTGGCCTGCCGCGGGTCCGCCATGTTGGCGAACACGTCGTAGCGGATGAAGGCGGACGTGGGGCGCAGCTCCTCTCCGTCGACCCGCAGGGTGTCGGCCTCCATGTCCCAGGTCACGCAGGGGTGGCGGTTGGGGCCCACCCGCACCTCCACGCCCTCGATCCCCCGCTCCTTCATCCGTCCCGCCAGGGACTCGACGTTGGGGTCCAGCTCACCGCCGGCGATCAGCAACACGGTCTTCGCTTCCTGTCTGCAGGGTCCGCGGGGAAAGATAAGGGGCGGCCGCGGGCAATGCACCCGCGGCCGCCCCGTCGGCGCAGCACGCCGCCGCGCTCAGAACTCGCCGAAGGGCGACACGGCGTCGACGGCGGGCTCGTACGGGCCCTCTTCGCCGACGGCGTCGGTGGTGTAGACGATCTCCTC
>DASUNK010000263.1:0-3344 GCA_036277195.1 Longimicrobiaceae bacterium
CCGGGCCTCTCAGCGCAGGGGCCGCGTGCGCTCAGCAGCGGCTGGGGTCGTGCGTGGTGGCGGCGATCTTGAAGCCGGACACCTGGCTCTGGAAGATGTCGCAGAGCCCGCGCGCCATGATGTCGTTGTGGTTCCCGTAGATGTCGGAAGCCACGCTGTCGTGGAACTGCACGATGTGCGACTTGCTGATCGAGATGATGTGGCTGCCGGCGCTCAGGCTGGCCCGGTGCACGCCCAGGTGGTTCGGGTTGGTCGCCAGCGCGTCCTTCATGGCGTAGACCAGGTCGGACTGCTTGCTGATGCTCCGCGCCGGCCATGCCCGCCCGCGGCTGTCCTGCACCACGATCTGCACCGTCACCCCGCTGGGCGACTTGACCGTCCCCCTCAGCACCGTCGCCAGCCCGGTGCCGGTGCGGTCCGAGTCGGTGATGACGCGCTGCAGGTAGTTCGTGCTCTGCCCCTTCTCCAGCGCGGGGATCTTCACGTCCGAGGCGGAGCCGATCGTCCCCGCCACCATCTTGTTCACCGTCTGGCCGAAGTTCGGCCCGCCGCCGAGCGACGCACGCGGCTGGCTGGGCGCGGTGCGGACGGCCGCTTCGGGCTCGCTCCCGGCCACCGAGTCGCAGGCCGCCAGCACCGCGGGCGCGCCGACCACCGCCGCCGCCACCCGGCCGATGAACTGGCGCCGGCTGGCCGCGCCGGGCTGCTCCTCCTCCTCCGACTCTACCGCCTGCCCTGCGAGAGGCTCTTCTCTCATCGTGACAACCCTCCGGATGGAGTGGCCCCCGGCCGGGGGTGGAAGGGAGAAACCCTTTCCAGCCACCCGGGCCGGGAATAAAGACCACAGCCGGTCGGCTTTGCCGGGACGCGGCGACCCGCCTGCGGTCGTGAAAAGCTGGCGCAGTACCTGTCGGGAGAGCCGGAGCGCGCCGCCCGCCGGAGGCGGACCGCCCGTTAGGGGCGGATTGGGAGCGCGCGCCACGCGTCATAGTGCCGTTTGCGCCATCTCGCGCACGTCACAGACGCGGGCCGTAAGATGATGTGATACCGTCGATCCGTCAAGGTGCTACGCTGTACGAATTGAACGAAAAAAACAGATGAGGGCCGGAGCCTGAGCTCCGGCCCTCGCGGGTCCGTGGACCGGTTCGGAGGCGCCCGCTACCGGCCGCGGACGCGCTGCTGCGCCAGCTGCACCGCCGCGTAGACGTTCACCACGCCCCCCGTGGCGGAGAGCTGGGCGAAGGGCACCGTCTCGCCGTTCTCCGCGCCGGGGCGGATCACGTTCTGCCCGGCGAAGCGGGTGGCCGACTCCAGGATCACCGCCTTCACCTCGGCCGCGCTCAGCTCCGGGAAGTAGGCCATCAGCAGCGCGGCCACCCCGGACACCACCGGCGCCGCCATGCTGGTGCCCTGGCTCTGCTCGTAGCGGCCGTTGGGCATGGTGGAGAGGATGTTCACCCCGGGGGCGAACACGTCCACCCGCTCCCGGCTGAAGTTGGAGAACGACGCGGCCAGGGAGTCGAGCGCGGGCGCCGAGGCGCCGACCTCGATCCAGTTGCGCGCCTGCCCGCCGGCCACGAACTCGCGCGTGGGGTAGCTCGGCTCCTCGCCGATGTCCGACGCGGCGTTGCCGGCGGCGTGCACCAGCAGCACCCCCTTCGCCTCGGCGTAGCGCACCGCCTCGTCCACCACCTCCTTCTGGGGCGAGAAGGCCTTGCCGAAGCTCATGTTGATGACGTTGGCCCCGTTGTCGGCGGCGTAGCGGATGGCGTTGGCCACGTCCTTGTCGCGCTCGTCGCCGTTGGGGACGGTGCGGATCACCATCACCCGCACCGAGCTGGCCACGCCGTTCACCCCGGTGTCGTTGCGCTCGGCGGCCACGATCCCGGCCACGTGGGTGCCGTGGTCCGCGTCGGGGCCCTCCACCTCGGCGTTGCCGTAGACGCGCTCGTTCGGGTTGGCATAGTCGTCGCCCACGGTGGCGCGCGGGTCGAAGGCGGGGTTCAGCCCGTACTCCAGCCGCGCCTCCAGGTCCTTGCGCTCCTTGGTCACCTGCTCGGCGGTGAAGCCGGCCGCCTCCATCTGGAGGAAGAGCTCCTTGGCCTCGAGCACGTCGGGGCGGGCCGTCGCCGGGATGGCGTGCACCCGCTCCGGAGTCACCGGGTCCGGGGCGAAGTGGGCGCGGAGGATGCCCATGCGGCGCTGCACCTCGGTGTCGATCATCCGCAGCTGCTGCACCATGGCCTGGGCCTCGGCGCGGTCCTCCTCGAACTTCGCCTTGATCTCCAGGTAGCGCTGGTACTCGGCTCGCTCGGCCGCCGGCAGCGTTTCGGGGTTCGCGTTCGCGAAGCGGCGGCTGTACTGCGCGTAGAGCCGGGTGGACTCGTAGGTGTCGTAGTGCACGTCGCGGCCGTTGGCCCCGCCGATGAAGTCCCAGCCGTGCACGTCGTCCACGTAGCCGTTGTTGTCGTCGTCGCGCCCGTTGCCCGGGACCTCGTCCTCGTTGGTCCAGACGTTGTCGTTCAGGTCCGCGTGCTCGACGTCGACCCCCGAGTCGATGATGGCGACCACCACCGTGCGCTTCGGCCGGAGCCCGGCGAGCAGCTCGCGGTAGGCGCGCTCGGCGCTGATGCCGGCCACGTGGTCGGCGGTGGGGTCCAGCAGCCACCAGTTGTCGGGGAGCCGGGTGACGGTGGCGGTGGCGTCCGGCGCCGCGGGCGGCGGGGCCGGGGTGACCTGCGCGGAAAGCGGCGCCAGCAGGCCGAGCGAGAGCGCGGCGGCGCCGAGAAGGCGGATCGGCTTCATGCGAGAGTTCGGCACGGGTTGGGAAGACGCAGCGCCGGCGCTTTCCGGAGCGGCGAGCGACACTGTACACCGCAGCCGGGCGAAAGTACCCGCCTCAGCGCGCGGAGAGCGCCGCCTCCAGCCGGGTGACCAGCTCCGCCTGGGCGGGGTTGATCTTCAGGCGGGCGGTGGCGGGGTCGAACCAGGCGCAGCGGTCCACCTCGGGGAAGGTGAGCCAGCGCCCGGAGCCGCGGGGCCACTCGGTGCGCGCCTCGTTGCTGCGGACGGCGTCCGGGTCCGCGTCGCCCTCCCAGGCCCAGGCGCGCACCGTCTTCCCCGCCTTCTGGCGGACGGTCCCCAGGTCGAGGAAGGGCCCGGCGGGGCGGATGCCGGTCTCCTCCTCGAACTCGCGGCAGGCGGCGGCCAGCGGGTCCTCGCCCTCCTCCACCAGCCCCTTGGGGATGGTCCACGCTCCCTCGTCGCGGCGGGCCCAGAAGGGCCCGCCGGGGTGGGCCAGGAACACCTCCACCCCGCCGCCCGCGCGGCGGAACAGCAGCAGG
>DASUNK010000264.1:0-7963 GCA_036277195.1 Longimicrobiaceae bacterium
CGAAGTCCGCCTGCGCGGACTGCGAGGCGGTTCCTGGTGCGCCTCGGACGCTGTTTCCCATGCGGTTTGACGCGCCGGCCACACCCTCCCATCATCCCTCTCGCACTACATTTCCGGAAACGCGCACGGCTTGCCATGCAGTCCGCGAAGGCGGACTTCGTGCTGTTGTTGCCGCGAATTGATTCGCCCCAGCCGAAGACCCCGCATGCGTCGAGTGCTGATCACCGGGGGTGCGGGGCTGTTGGGAAGCGCGCTCGTGCGTGCCGCCCCCGAGGGCGTGGAACTGCACGCCACCCACCGCCGCAGCCCGGTCGCGGGCGCCGAGGCGCACGCCGTCGACCTGGCGGACGCCGCCGCCGTCCAGGCGCTTTTCGCACGAATCCGCCCCGACTTGGTCATCCACGCCGCCGTCTCCAACGACCACGAGCGCGACGTCTGGCGGGCGACCGAAGCCGTCGCCGCCGCCTGCCGCGCTCACGGCGCCGCGCTGATCCACCTGAGCACGGACGCGCTGCTCGACGGCGAGCACGCCCCCTACGACGAGAGCGCCGAGCCCGCCCCCGTGCACGACTACGGCCGGTGGAAGGCACGGGCCGAGCTCCACGTCCGCCGCGAGGTTCGGGGCGCGGCCGTCGTCCGCACCTCCCTCATCATCCGCGCGGACCCGCCGGATCGCACCAGCGCCTGGGTGGTCGACGCCCTGCGCCGGGGCGAGCCGGTGCGTCTCTTCGTGGACGAGCTGCGCTGCCCGATCGCGGCGGACGACCTGGCCGCGCAGGTGTGGGAGATTGGCGGACTGCCGTCGGAGCGCCGCGGCGGCGTGTGGCACCTGGCGGGTCCCGAGGCGGTGAGCCGCTTCACGCTGGGTGTGCTGCTGGCCCGGCGCCACGGGCTGGACGCCGGCCTCCTTGTCCCCGTCCTCAGCCGCACGGCCGACTCGCCCCGCCCGCGCGACCTGCGCCTGCTCACCACGCGCGCGGACGCGGAGCTGCGGACGCGCCCCCGCCCCGTCAGCGCGGTGCTGCACCCGCCGGCGTAGGGGCGCGATTCATCGCGCCCGCTGCCAGCAACGCCTCGTAGCCTCGGGAACGTCTCCGGACCTGGCTGAACCGTACTCCTCGCAGCTGCCGCAGCGGTGAGGCTGCCGCACCCGGCTCCCGTCCATACCACGGCCAGATTCTTCGGCCCTGCGCGCGCTGGTGCATGCGGCTGCTTCGGCGTGGCCGGGCGCTCAGAATGACAGCGTGAATGCCGGAGCACATGCGACCCGCCCATGCAGACTTCGCGTGGTTCCAGCAGCAAATCCGATTGCCTCGGCTGGGCTGCGGGCGCGGTGAATCGAGCCCCTACGCCCCGATTCCGTGCCGTTCTCCCCCCTCCCCCAGGGTTTTTTGGGGGAAGGGGGTCGGGGGGAGGGGGCCTACCCCTCCGCCACTTCCCAGATGCGCCCGGTAGCCGGCTTCCCGTTCGCGAGGTGCGGGAAGCGCTTGCTGAAGTACCGCCACCAGTGCGGCCGCTCGCCGTTCACGTCGCTGAAGCCGTACTCCTCCGAAAGGTCCCACGAGCTGTAGATCCCCCCGGACTTGCGGGCGACCGCCGGGTCCGCGGCCAGGGCGGCCACCGCGCGCCCCACGAAACACGGCGTCTCCGACGCCTCGAAGCCGAAGCCCCGCGCCTGGGCGTTCTTCTCGGCCGCCTCACGCCAGTTGGCCTCGGTCACTCCGAAGCCCTCCAGGATCGCCTCCGTGCGCATGAACCCCGGCGCCACCGCCAGCGCCGTCACCCCGTGCTTCGCCATCTCCTCCGCCAGGTCGTACGCCAGCCGCTTCAGCGATACCACCGCCAGGTCGTAGAAGAGCTGCCCGTGGTAGCCGATGGTCTGGTGCTCCACCACCTCCACGATCAGACCCGACCTGTGCTTGACCATCAGCGGCGCCGCGTGCCAGCAGGTCACCACGTGCGGCCACACCCAGCCGTCGAGCATCCGGCGCCCCTCGGCCAGCGGGAGCTTCCAGAACGGCTTCCACTCCGCCACCGCGGGGCCGGTGAGGATGTTCACCAGCACGTCCAGCCGCCCCTGCTCGCGCTTCACGCGCTCGAAGAGGGCGGCCACCTCCGCCTCCACCGTGTGGTCGGTGCGCACCGCGATGCCGACGCCGCCCGCCGCCTCCACCAGCTCCGCCGTCTCCTCGATCGTCTCCGGGCGGCCCGAGTAGGCGTGCCCGGTGGAGGGCCGCCCGCGCGCGCTGCGGCCGCTGCAGTACACGGTGGCGCCCGCCTCGCCGAGCATGCGGGCGACGCCGCGCCCCGCGCCGCGGGTGGCGCCCGCCACCACCGCCACGCGTCCCGCGAGCGGACGCACGTCGGTCGGTGCGGGGGCGGAGCTGCGGCGGGGAGAGGAGGATCCGGTCGGCATCGTCGTTCCCTCCGTGCGTTGCGGGGCGATAAGGGGCCTGGGTGTTCACTGGATTATAATTGAACGTTCATTTACATTTGTCAAGGCTGGAATCGCGGGGCGGGGCCGCGTACCTTTCCCGGGCTTTCCACCCTTCACGAAAATCACGCGAGAGACCGCACAGGATGGCCGACCCGATCCGCGTCCGCTTCGCTCCCAGCCCCACGGGCTACCTGCACGTGGGCGGCGCCCGCACCGCCCTCTACAACTGGCTCTTCGCGCGCAAGCACGGGGGCGTGTTCGTGCTGCGCATCGAGGACACCGACCGCGAGCGCAGCAGCGACGAGTCCACCCGCACCATCCTCGACGGCATGACCTGGCTGGGCCTCGGCTGGGACGAGGGGCCCGTCCACCAGGCCGACGGCCTCGCGCGCCACCAGGCCGACGCCCGGTGCCTGCTGGAGGCGGGGAAGGCGTACCGCTGCTTCTGCACCCCCGAGGAGCTGCAGGCCCGGCGCGACGCCATGGGCGCCGAGTACCGCTACGACCGCCGCTGCGCCGCCATCCCTTCCGCCGAGAGCGACGCCCGCGCCGCCGCGGGCGAGCCCTTCACCGTCCGTTTCCGCGTCCCCGAGGGCGCCACCGAGTGGGACGACGCGGTGCACGGGCCCACCCGCTTCGAGAACGCCAGCATCGAGGACTTCATCGTCCTGCGCACCGACGGCACGCCGATCTACAACCTGGCCGTGGTCTCGGACGACGTGGACATGCGCATCACCCACGTGGTGCGCGGCGACGACCACATCGCCAACACCCCCAAGCAGATCCTCCTGTACCAGGCGCTGGGCGCGCCCGTCCCCGCCTTCGCCCACCTCCCCATGATCCTGGGCGCGGACGGGCGCAAGCTCTCCAAGCGCCACGGGGCCACCGCGGTGGGCGACTACGCGCAGCTCGGCATCCTCCCCGAGGCGCTCTTCAACTTCCTGGCGCTGCTGGGGTGGAATCCCGGCGACGAGCGCGAGGTGATGCCCGTCGAGGAGCTGGTGGAGGCGTTCTCGCTGGAGCGCATCAACAAGAAGGCGGCGGTCTTCGACCTGGAGAAGCTCCTCTGGATGAACGGCCAGTACCTGGCGCAGAAGCCGGCCGCGGAGCTCCTGCCGGCGGTGGGCCCCGCGCTGGTGGCCGAGGGATTGGCTTCTCAGGCCGACCTGGACGCCGGCGCCCCCTGGCTGCTGGCGCTCGTCGACCTGCTCAAGGTGCGCGCGCGCTCGGTGCTGGAGATCGCCCCCCAGGCCCGGCCGATATTGGGCGAGGCGGTGGAGTACGACGAGGCCGCGGTGGCGAAGCACTGGAAGGACGCGGGCGAGACGGCGGCGCGGCTGGGCGCCGTGCGCGACCTGCTGGCTACGCTGGAGCCGTGGGAGCCGGAGGCGCTGGAGGGGGTCCTGCGCCAGGCGGCGGAGCAGGCCGGGGTGGGCTTCGGCAAGCTGGCGCAGCCGTTGCGCGTGGCCCTCACCGGGAGCGCCGCCAGCCCGGGGATCGACCAGGTGCTCTGGCTGATGGGACGGCCGCGCGCCCTCGCCCGGATCGACGCCGCGCGGCGCCGGCTGGACGCCTGAAAAAGCGTCCGGAGACAAATGTTGACTTCTGATATGAGGCCGCCTAAGTTGCGTACTGGCGCCGAATAGCGCGGAAACGGAGTGCGCTACCCCCACACGGATGTTGTGCGGCGCGCATGGGGCGGTGGTAGAAGAACTTGGGGAGGGTGTGAGGGGGTGCGCGGCCTGTGTATCCCCCGTTTCCGTACCTCTTTGCGGTACCGCCGTGGGCGTGCCGGCCCCGGTGGAATTGCAGCGGGACGCCGCGGGCGTCCCATGCCGGGGAGGCCGCCATGCCTGAGCCGCTGTCCAAGATCGAGCGGAGGATCCTCAACTACCTGGTAGACTATCTCAAGGAGAACACCTACCAGCCCAGCATCCGGGAAATCGGGAAGCGCTTCGGGATCAAGTCCACCAAGACCGTCTCGGAGCACCTCCAGTCCCTGGCGGACAAGGGGTACATCGAGCGCGACGCCTCGCGCTCGCGCGGCGTCAAGATCGTGGGGATGAACCTGTCGCCGCAGGTCATCAGCCTCCCCCTCTACGGGAAGATCGCCGCGGGCGTCCCCGTGCTCCTGCGCGAGGACGTGCGGCTGGAGCTGAACGTGGACCGTCAGCTGGCCCACTCGGCCGACTCGTTCTTCCTGGAGGTGAAGGGCGACAGCATGACCGGGATGGGGATCCTGGACGGCGACCTGGTGCTGGTGGAGCCCGCCGAGGTCGACGACGTGCGCAACGGCGAGATCGTGGCCGCGCGGCTCGACGGCGAGGCCACGGTGAAGCGCTACTTCGCCGACGACGGCAAGGTGGTGCTGGAGCCGGCCAATCCCGCGTACGCGCCGATCCTGGTGCAGGAGCAGGAGGACTTCACCATCCTGGGGCGGGTGGCCGGGCTCTTCCGGCGCTTCACCCGGGAGCAGACGGAAGCCATCGAGACGGCGGCGGTCTGAGCGGCGCGGCGCCCCGGCTGCAGGGCCCCGGCGAGAGCATTCGCCGGGGCCCTGTCACGTTCCTCCAGGACTCAGGACTTAGGACTTAGGACTCAGGACTTAGGACTTAGGACTCAGGACTTTGATTCCTGACGACGAGCACTGGATGCGCCTGGCGCTGGAGGAGGCGCGCGCGGCCGAGGCGCGGGGCGAGGTGCCGGTGGGCGCGGTGGTGGTCCGCGCCGGCGCGCTGGTGGCGCGCGGCCACAACCTGACGCACACCCGGCAGGACCCCAGCGCCCACGCCGAGCTGGTCGCCATCCGCCGCGCCGCGCGGGCCACCGGCCACTGGCGCCTGCTGGAGTGCACCCTCTACGTCACCCTGGAGCCGTGCGCCATGTGCTCCGGCGGCATCGTGCTGGCGCGCATCCCCCGCCTGGTGTTCGCCGCCCCGGACTCCAAGGCCGGGATGGCCGGCTCGCTGGCCAACCTGGTGCAGGACCCCCGCCTCAACCACCGCGTGGAGCTCACCGCCGGCGTCCTGGCCGAGGAGGCGGGCGAGGTGCTGCGCGCCTTCTTCCGCGCCCGCCGCCGCAGCGCCGCCAACCCGCAGGACACCGCCGGAGACGAGCCGTCCGCGTAGCGTCCGCTTCGTTGACCGCGCCCCCCCGGTTGGGTATGTTTCCGCCGCTCCACGCCCCCTCCCGCGCCCACGCCCCGACCGGATGACCGAGCCCAGCCGACGCGCCGTCATGGACCCGCCCGCCGTGGAGCGGGCCCTCGCGCGCATGGCCGAGGAGGTGCTGCGCCTGGCGGGCGGCACCGGGCAGCTGGTGCTGGTGGGGATCCACCGCCGCGGCGTGGAGCTGGCCGGGCGCATCGCCGGGCTCATCGCGGAGGCCAGCGGCGGGCCCGTGGCCACCGGCTCGCTCGACATCACCCTCTACCGCGACGACCTGATGGTGGTGGGCCCCCGCCCGGTGGTGGGGCAGACCCGCCTCCCCACCGGCGGCATCGACGCCCGGGTGGTGGTCATCGTGGACGACGTGCTCTACACCGGCCGCACCGTGCGCGCCGCCCTCGACGAGCTGGCGGACTTCGGCCGCCCCAGCCGCACCCTCCTGGCCGTGCTGGTGGACCGTCCCGGACGCGAGCTCCCGATCCAGGCCGACGTGGTGGGCGAGCGGGTGGAGGTGCCCGCCGGCGGCCGGGTGGAGGTGCTGGTCCCCGAGCTGGACGGCCGCCTGGGGGTGGAGCTGGTCACGGAGGCCGCGTGAACCCGGCCCCGTTCGCCCCCCTGGGGAAGGACCTGCTGGGGCTGGAGGAGCTGTCGGCGGAGCAGATCACCACCATCCTCGACACCGCGCTCCCCTTCAAGGAGATCTCGGAGCGGCCGGTCAAGAAGGTCAACGTCCTGCGCGGCAAGACCATCGTCAACGCCTTCTTCGAGAACTCCACCCGCACCCGCATCTCCTTCGAGTTCGCCGAGAAGCGCCTGGGCGCCGACACGGTGAACATCTCTACCTCCGGCTCGTCGGTGCAGAAGGGCGAGACGCTGGTGGACACGGCGCGCAACCTAGAGGCGATGCGGATCGACATGGTGGTCATCCGCCACGGCGCCTCGGGCTCCGCCCGCTTCCTGGCCGAGCGCATCGACAGCAACGTCATCAACGCGGGCGACGGCAAGCACGAGCACCCCACGCAGGGGCTGCTGGACCTGCTCACCATCCGCGACCACGCCGGGCGCATCCAGGGGCTGAAGGTGTGCATCTGCGGCGACGTGCTGCACTCGCGCGTGGCCCGCTCCAACCTGCACGGGCTCAAGAAGCTGGGCGCCGAGGTGGCCGTCTGCGGCCCCGCCACCCTGGTCCCCGCGGGCATCGAGCGGCTGGGCGTCACCGTCTTCCGGCGCATCGAGGAGGCGATCGAGTGGGCGGACGTGCTCAACGTCCTCCGCCTGCAGCTGGAGCGGATGCAGGCGGGGTTCGTTCCCTCGCTGCGCGAGTACAACCGGGTCTTCGGCGTCACCCGCGCCCGGGTGGAGCGGGCGCCGCGCGACCTGCTCATCCTGCACCCGGGTCCGATGAACCGCGGCGTGGAGATCGACAGCACCGTGGCCGACGGGCCACACTCCGTCATCCTGAAGCAGGTGACCAACGGCGTCGCCATCCGCATGGCCGTGCTCTACCTGCTGGCGGGCGGCGCCCCGGAGCAGGCCGAGGCCGCCAAGACGGGAGGGGAGGGATGAGGCCGGTGCTCCTCCGCGGCGGGCGGGTGGTGGACCCGTCGCAGCGCCTGGACGCGGTGCTGGACGTGCTCCTGGCGGACAGCGTGGTGGCCCGCGTGGGCGAGGGGCTCGAGGCGCCGGAGGGGGCGGAGGTGATCGACGCCGCCGGGTGCGTGGTGGCTCCCGGGCTCATCGACGTGCACGTGCACCTGCGCGAGCCGGGCGGGGAGCACAAGGAGACGATCCGCTCCGGCGCCCGGGCGGCGGCCGCGGGAGGGTTCACCGCCGTGGTCGCCATGCCCAACACCGACCCGCCGGTGGACTCGCCGGCCGCCGTGGGCTTCGTGCGGGCGGAGGGGCAGCGGGCGGGCGCGGCGCGGGTGTACCCCAGCGGGTGCATCACCCTGGGGCAGCAGGGGGAGCAGCTCACCGAGTTCGGCGAGCTGATCGGCGCCGGCGCCGTCTGCGTCACCGACGACGGCAAGCCGGTCTCCAGCGCGGGGGTGATGCGCATGGCGCTGCAGTACGCGCTGGCCTTCGACCTCCCGGTGGCGGTGCACGAGGAGGACCGCGACCTCTCGCGCGGCGGCTCGATGAACGAGGGGCTGGTGGCCACGCGGCTGGGGCTCACAGGCATCCCCAACGCCTCCGAGGACGTGATGATCGCCCGCGACCTGCTGCTGGCGGAGCTCACCGGCGGGCGGTTGCACATCCAGCACGTCGCCACCAGGCGGGGGGTGGAGATGATCCGCGAGGCGAAGGCCCGCGGGGTGCGCGTCACCGCCGAGGCCACGCCCCACCATTTCACTCTCAC
>DASUNK010000265.1:0-3048 GCA_036277195.1 Longimicrobiaceae bacterium
GGTCACGTACAGGATCGGCCGCTCGCCCCCCGCGTTGTGGAAGACGAGCTGCTGGGCGAACAGGGTCTTCCCGGTGCCGGGCTCGCCCATGATGATGTTGATGGAGTGCGCGGGGAACCCGCCGCCGAGGATGCGGTCCGCGGACGAGGTGCCGGTGCTGATCCGGGGAGGCTCGGCGTCCTCGTCGGCCCCCTCCGGCGGGAGCCCGGCCGGAATCTGCTCCTCGCTCATGTGCTCTCTCTCCCCGAGGGTTCTCCCTGTCGCGCCAGCAGCTGCCCGACGGTGTCCAGCAGCTTCTGCTCCGCCAGGGGCTTCCGCAGGAACGCGTCCGCCCCGGCGTCGCGCGCCCGTGCCGACGCGGTGAGAAGGCTGAAGATCAGGACCATGATGCCCTTTGTTTCGGGATCCTCTTTCAGCAGCCGGCAGAGGGCCAGCCCGTCGAGCTTCGGCACCATGATCTCGGTGATCAATAGGCCCGGGCGGAGCTGGCGCGCCTTCTCCAGCGCGGAGGCCCCGTCGTCGGCGAACTCGACGGCGTAGCCCACCTCGGTGAGGAAGAGCGTTTCCAGCACGCGGACGTGGGGGTCGCGCTCCACCACCAGGATGGTGGCACGGCCTTCCGGGGTGCTTCGGCTGTCAGTCATTCCGCAGGTTCGGAGTCTTGCGCTGGTGCCAGGACTTCGTTTGCGTCAGGCTGCGATATACCTCATTGCAACTACGGTGCTCCCAGGTGTGCGGCTGAACGTAAAAAGCCCAGGCCGCGGCGGCGCGGCCTGGGAGAATGGGCCCGGTGGGACTCGAACCCACGGCCAACGGATTAAAAGTCCGCTGCTCTACCAGCTGAGCTACAGGCCCGATAAGTCGTTGAAGATAACGACGCTGCAAGCCGGTCTCAAGCTTTCGCCGCTCCGGTGCGGCGCCGAGTCAGCCAGGGATGTCTGCGTCGGTGGGACCGTCTGACAGGTTGCCGGTCACCTGGATGCTGTGACCCCAGAACAGATCCCCGTCGTCGTACCAGAAGACGAAGCCGTCGGGCTCCACGGTGATGGACTGCAGGCGCATTCGAGCCCTGAACGCGGCGGGGCTCACCTCGTCCTCGTTCTCGTCCAGCCAGCTCTCGTTCTTGAGCGGGAGCAGCCGCTCGACGGCGAAGGCCTCGATCCGCTCGCTCCAGCCCGCCTGGTCGTCCCAGAGCGCGCCGGCAACGTGGAGCGCCGCGTTCAGCTCGCCTTCGTCCGTGGCCGAGAGCTGAAGCTGGACCGTGTCCCCGGCCCACGTGGCCGTCGCCTCCCACCATCCCAGGGCGCGATTCAGCGTCAGCCGGCCGAACCGCCCGTCATCGCGCGTCGCCGGCGCCGCCAGCTCCTGCGCGCGCCGGGTGAGCGGATCGGATGCGGGCACCGCCGCATCCACCAGCTCCAGCAGCTCCGCGGAATCCGCCCCCGTGAAGCGGACGCGTACCGAGATCACCGCGTATGCCCGGATGCGGGCCATCAGTGCGCGTAGCTCCTCTTCGGTGCACGACCGGCGCACGGTCAGGCGCGCAGGCCGGACGATGCCGTCAGCGCCACGCCAGCTTTCGAACACGAACCACAGCGTCCACTCGACTGCCGGTTCCATCCTGCCTCCGCTCGCGCCCTGCGGACCCACGACGCCGGTGACGAGCTCGTCGGAAACGGGCGCACCGGCGGGCGGCTCGGCCTTCGGGCTCGACGTGCCGAACAGGAGTGCGAACAGCCCGAGCAGCGCTTTCATGAATGTCCCGGCGGCCGGACGGGGTGCGAAGGCAGCGACGATCGTCACCACATAACTTAGGTCGCACGCTACCTGGGTCCTAGAGAGTCGCTACGCCGCTCCCGGCGCGGCGACGCGTCTGGCCCACCTTCTGCAGCCAGTTTTTCCGCAACCGGGGCGCGCTCGCGCCCCCCCATTCGCCTGACCAAAGCTGCGTGGGAGGAGCCATGAAGAAGCTGACCCTGAAACTGGACGACCTCAAGGTCGATACGTTCACGGCGGCGGAACAGCCGGACGGGAGGGGGACGGTCGCCGGGCACTACGGGACCACCCACACCCAGCATGGGCAGACGTGCGGCCCCAGCTGCGGAGACACCTGCGACTACACCTGCGCAGGGTACGCGACCTCACCCGGACCGGAGTACCATTGCATCCTCTGTGGCGGATGAGCCACCAGGCGGATGCCGCGCCGGCCGCGCGGCATCCGCCTGCCCTCGCATCCTCGTTCATCCGAAAATCCCGCGCGGGAGGCGCTGATGAAGAAGCTGGCACTGAAGCTGGACGACCTCCGGGTCGAGACGTTCACGACGGCGGGACCGCCGGCCGCGAGGGGGACGGTCGCGGGGCACTACGGCACCACCCACACGCAGATCGGAGCGTCGTGCGAACCCACGTGCCAGGGCTCCTGCGGCGGTGACACCTGCGACTACACCTGCTCCGGGTTCAGGACGTTCGGACCGGAAGCCCACTGCGTGATCTGCTGTCCGACGCGGCCGAAGGGGCCCTCCAGCACCGGGGCCCGCCCCGGCGCGTGATCGTGGTGGGGGCGGGGCTCGCCGGCCTCTGCGCCGCCCTCGAGCTCCACCGCGCCGGGCACCAGGTGACGGTGCTGGAGGCTCGCGACCGCGTAGGCGGGCGCGTGCTCACGCTGCGCGAGCCGTTCTCCGACGGTCTCTACGCCGAGGCGGGCGCGCTGCACGTGCTGGCCGAGCACGCGACGGTGCGGCGGTACGCGGACCAGTTCGGGGTGGAGCTGGTGGATCAGCCCGGCGGGACGGGCGTGATGTTCGTCGGCGGCCGCCGCATCCCGTACGCCCCGCGGGCCCTGGAGGCCCAGTCGCCGGTGGAGCTGACGGACGAGGAGCGGCGCGACGGCATCTACCGGGTCTGGTGGCGCCGGTCGCAGCCGGTGCTCGAGGAAGTGCGCGCCGCCGGCGACCCCGGCGCGCCGGGGTGGCCCCCCGCTTCGCTCGCGCGCTACGACTCCATGAGCTTCGCCGAGCTGCTCCGCGAGCGGGGGATCTCGCCGGGCGC
>DASUNK010000266.1:0-4580 GCA_036277195.1 Longimicrobiaceae bacterium
GGTCCTGACGGGCGCCTCGGCGCCGCGCTTTCAAGGAGTAGAGCAGATGAACGGAGTGGAGAGGAACCGGTACGCGGAGTGGGGGATCGGGCTGCTGCGCGCGGTGGTGGGGCTGGTGTTCGTGATGCACGGGTGGCAGAAGGTCTTCCAGTTCGGCGTGGCGGGAATCGAAGCCGGCTTCACGCAGACGGGGATTCCCCTGCCGGGGATCAGCGCGCCGCTGGTGTCGTTCACGGAGCTGATCGGCGGCTCGCTGCTGCTGGTGGGGCTGTTCACCCGCTGGGTGGCGCTGCCGCTGGCCTTCACCATGGTCGTCGCGTTCTTCATGGTGCACCTGGAGCACGGGTTCTTCCTGCCGCAGGGCTTCGAGTTCGTGATGGTGCTGTTCACCGCGCTGGTGGCGCTGGTGCTGGCCGGGCCGGGCGCGGCGGCGCTGGACAACCTCATCCGCCGCCGGCGGACCGACGTGCCGAGCTGAGGGTTCATCCCCGGCTCTCCCGCGGACGTGAAAGCCTCGCGCAGCACGCGAGGCTTTCGTTCGCCATATACGCGGGTTATCATGTCCACTCCGTGCACTTGATCGAAGCAAACGGGAGTGGACCGGCCGATGCGCCTGGCGCGAGGTGGGATCGACATCTACTACATCGACGAATCGGCGAGCCAGCCGGACGGATCCACAAGGGATCGTGAGACTGGCTTGAAAAAATCTGCCGGGTCCCCTCAGAGGAGGAGACCCGGCAGGGCAAGTGCCCTCCGCAAGTCGAAGCTCGCGGTCGCAACCTGCGCCTCAAGGGTATGCAGGGGCCGAATCGCCGTCAACACACGCCCGAAGTGACGGGCTGGGCGATGACCGGCTCAAGAGTTCCCTTGTTCCTGCAGAATCCGTCGCGTACCGTTCGTGGCGTCGAACCCACGAGCCACGCGAACCTGGAGGAGGGGCGAATGAAGAAGCTGAACCTGGACGATCTGCAGGTCGATTCGTTCGTGACCCTGCCACCGTCCGCCCAGGTGGGCACGGTAAGGGGCTACGCAACGGAGGAGTTCGGTTGTGCCGGCACCGAGTACACGCACTGCTGGGGGATGACGTGCGAAGCCCACACCGGCTGCACGGGCGGCGGTACCCTGCAATGCCCCAGGCACACGGAGGAGTACCCCTGCACGTGGGAGCCGCAGGCGATGTGCGCCACCAACGAGATCGCGTATCCCACCGAGTGCACGGGGTGCGGCCAGATCTGCAACCAGACGGCCGACCACTGCCCGGGCGCGAGCTACCCCGTCTGGAACTGCTGAGCTGGAGCGACGGGGGCGAAAGCAGGAGCGGGGCGGCTGATTCGGCCGCCCCGCTCCCGGTTTGCCGGCTGCCTCAACGAAAGCCTTGACAGGGAATCTGCCAATACGTATTACCTAATACGTATTAATCACCCGCGACCCCATCCCCTCCCGTGGCTTCCCGACCCGTAACCACGCACGACGTCGCCGCACGGGCGGGAGTGTCGCAGGCCACCGTCTCGCTGGTGCTGGGCGGGAACCCGCGGGCCCGGGTGGCGCAGGCCACCCGCGAGCGGGTGATGCAGGCCGCCGAGGAGCTGGGCTACCGCCCCAACATCCTGGCCCGCGGGCTGGTGCGGGGGCGCTCGTTCGCGGTGGGGGTGGTGGTGCCGGACCTGTCGAACCCCTTCTTCCTGGACGTGGTGACCGGCGCGCAGCGGGTGGCGGCCGAGGGAGGCTACGCGGCGCTCGCCGTGGACCTGCGCGACACCACGCCGCTGCGGCAGATCGAGGCGCTCCGGGCGCGGCAGGTGGACGGCATCATCATCGACGGGCTGGGCGCCGCCTCGGTGCCGGAAGACACGCTGACCGGGCTCAAGGTGGTGGTGGTGGACGAGCCCTCGGAGCGCTGGCCGGGGGTGGCGAGCGACGCGCTGGCAGCCGGGCGGCTGGCCGCCGAGCACCTGCTGGCGCTGGGGCACCGCCGGGTGGCGTTCGCCGGGCCCGCCACCGACGTCCACGGCTTCCGGATGCGCGAGCGGGGCTTCTTCCAGGCCCTGCGCGTGGCCGGAGGAGGGGTGCCGTCGGACTGGCTGCGGCGCGTGCCGCCCACGGTCTCCGGAGGGCTGGCGGCCATGAAGGCGCTGCTGGCGCTGAAGGACCGCCCCACCGCGGTTTTCTGCGCCAACGACCTGCTGGGCGTGGGCGCGCTGAAGGCCTGCCTGACGGCGGGCGTGGCGGTCCCCGGGGCCATGTCCATCGTGGGGTGCGACGACGTGGAAGTGGCGCGCGTGGTGACCCCCGAGCTGACGACGGTGGCGGTGCCGGCCCGCGAGCTGGGCGCCCGCGCGGCGCGCCTCCTCCTCCGCCAGCTCTCCGACGAGGCCTTCGCGCCGCGCCCTGCCCGCCCGCTCCCGGTGCGGCTGGTCCAGCGCGGCACCACGGCCGCCCCGCCCGCGGCCTGACGCACTTCGCACTTCGCACTTCGCACTTCGCACCAGGGGTTCATGCGTCACGCCACCATCACCGGAACCGGCTCGTTCGTCCCCGCGCGGGTGCTCACCAACGCGGAGCTTTCGGCCATGGTGGGCGAGGACGTGGACGACTTCGTGACCCGCGTGCTCGGCATCCGCGAGCGCCGCTGGTGCGCCCCGGACGAGTCCGCCGCGGACCTGGCCGAGGAGGCCGCGCGCGCCGCCCTGGCCGACGCGGGGCTCACCCCCGGCGACGTGGACCTGCTCATCGTCTCCACCGACACCCCCGAGTACGTGTCTCCCGCCACCTCGTCGGTGCTGGCCGGGCGGCTGGGGCTCCCCGCCGCGGTGGGGACCTTCGACCTCAACAGCGCCTGCGCCGGCTTCGTCACCGCGCTGGACGCGGCGTGGAAGTACGTCCGCGCCGACGAGCGCTACGAGCGGGTGCTGGTGGTGGCGGTCTACGCCATGTCGAAGTTCCTCGACCCGAGCGACAAGAAGACGGCGACCATCTTCGCCGACGGCGCCGGCGCCGTGGTGGTGGAGCTGGCGGACGCGCCGGGGATCCTGGCCGCGGAGCTGGCCTCGGACGGCTCGCTGGCGGACGGGATGGGCGTCTTCGCCGGGGGCACGGCCGAGCCGATCACCCCCGAGGTGCTGGCGGAGGGCTACCGCAACCGGCTCCGCTTCGTCCGCAAGTATCCCAAAGAGGTCAACGAGGAGGGGTGGCCGCGCATCGTCCGCTCCGTCCTGGGCCGCATCGGCGAGCGCGTGGAGGCGGTGGACCTCTGGCTGTGGACGCAGGTGAACCGCTCCACCATCGAGGTGGTGATGGAGCGGCTGGGGCAGCCGATGGCGAAGGCGCACACGGTGATGGAGAAGTGGGGGTACACCGGCTCGGCGTGCCTGCCGATGGCGCTGGACGACGCGGCGCGCGCCGGGCGCCTCCACCCCGGCGACCTGGTGGTGATGACCGGCTCGGGGGCGGGGCTGGCCATGGGGTGCGTGGCGCTGCGCTGGAACCCCCGCCGGAGCGGCGCCGATGGCTGAGACCGCCACCGCCCTCTTCCTGGAGCGCGCGGCGCGCCACCCGGAGCGTGCGGCCTACCGCACGCTCGCCGCGGGCGGCGCCCCGCGCGACGCCGTGCTCACCTGGGGCGAATGGGCGCTCGCCGCCCGCCGCTTCGCCGCCGCGCTGGTGGCGGACGGGCACCGCCCGGGCGAGGCGGTGGCCATCCTGGCCGGGAGCCGCGTGCACTGGCCGGTGGCGGACCTGGGGGTGCTGCTGGCGGGCGGCGTCTCGGTGGGCATCTACCCCACCAGCGCCCCCCCGCAGGTGCGGCAGATCCTGGCCGACGCGGGCGCCGTGGCGGTGGTCACCGACACGGTGGCGCAGCTCGCCAAGATGGCCGCCGTGCGCGGCGATCTCCCCGCGCTGCGGCGGGTCGTGGCGGGCGAGGTGGACGGCTACGGCGAAGCGGTGGGATGGGAGGCGTGGCTGGCGCGCGGCGCGGAGGCGCTGGCGAACCAGCCGGGGATCGCCGCCGAGGTGGAGCGCCGCATCGCCGCCGCGCGCCCCGACGACACGGCGCTGCTGATCTACACCTCCGGCTCCACCGGCGAGCCCAAGGGCGCCGCCCTCTCGCACCGCTGCCTGCTGGCCTCGGCCGACTCCATCCGCCGGGTGCTGGGGCTGGGCGAGGCCGACACCACGCTCTCCTTCCTCCCCTTCTGCCACGCGGCCGAGCGCGTCTTCGGGCTGTACACCCGCATCCTCTGCGGGATGGAGGCGGCGCTGGTGGCGGACCACGCGCGGGTGTTCGAGGCGGCGCGGGCGTACGGCCCCACCCTCTTCGGCGGGCTGCCGCGCTTCTACGAGAAGGCGTACGAGACGCTGAGCGCGGAGCGGCTGCGGGCCGCGGGCGCGGAGCGCGAGCGCTGGGAGCGCACCCTGGTCCTGGGCGCGGACCGCTCGCGCCTGCGCCGCGCGGGCGTGCCGGTGCCGGCCGGGCTGGAGGCCGAGTGGCGCGCCGTGGGCGGGCCGCTGCTGGAGCGGGCCGCCGCCCTCTTCGGCGGGCGCGTGCGGCTGGCCACCTCGGGCGGGGCCACGCTCCCCGG
>DASUNK010000267.1:0-5654 GCA_036277195.1 Longimicrobiaceae bacterium
GGCCGAGCAGGCCGCGGTGGCCGCCGCTGCCGCCGCCGACGCCGCGGCGCAGGCCCAGCTCTCCGGCGACCAGCTCGCCCTCAACTCGGACCGCACCGTGCGGGCGGGCGAGGTGGTGGAGGGCGACATGGTGGTGGTGGGCGGCGACCTCCGCATCGACGGCCGGGTCAACGGCGACGTGGCCGTGGCCTCGGGCGACCTGATCCTGGGGAAGGACGCCGTGGTGAGCGGCGACGCCATCGTGACCGGCGGCAAGCTGGTCAACGAGGGCGGCCGCGTGTTCGGCGAGATGCGCGCCGTGGGCGTGGGGAGCGTGGTGGCCGACCGGGTGCGCGAGCACACGGCGGCGCGCCACCAGGTGCGGCTGGAGCGCCCCTGGTTCGAGCCGATCGGCGAGGGGATCGCCGGGCTCGGCTCCACCCTGGCCTTCGGGCTCCTCCTGGCCGGGGCCGGGGCGGTGCTGGTCTTCTACGCCCGCCCGCAGCTGGACCGGGTGAGCGACGCGGTGCGCGGCTCCACCTGGAAGGCCGGCGGCGTGGGGCTGGCGGCCAACTTCCTGGCCATCCCCCTCTTCGTGCTGGTGGTGGTGGGGCTGGCGGTGACCATCGTGGGGATCCCGCTCCTGCTGGTGGTGGTCCCCCTCTACCCGGTGGCGGTGGCCGCCGCGGCGGCGTACGGGGTGGTGGCGGTGGCGCACGCCCTGGGCGAGCGCACCGCGGAGCAGCGCGGCTCGTACGAGTCGGCGCACCGCAACGCCTACACCTACCTCTTCACCGGGATCTTCATCCTGCTGGCCCCCCTGGTCGCCTCCAACCTGCTGGGGATGACGGGCTTCCTGGGATGGCTGGGGACGCTGATGGGGATCGTGGCCCGCATCATCATCTGGGCGGCCGCCACCATCGGGGTGGGCGCGGTGATCCTCACCCGCGGCGGCAGCCTGCGCAACCGCTGGCCCTGGCAGCGCCGCGGCGCGGTGGAGGAGCCGGTGTTCGACGCCGACGCCGACCCGGCGGGCCGGGGAGCCCCGCATGGCTGACCGGCGCACGGCCCTCCCGGCGCTGGCGGCGGCCGCGGCGCTGGCCGTGGCCCTCCCCGCCGCGGGGCAGACCTGGCGCACCGTCTCCTCCTCGCGGCAGCTGGCCGGCGAGCGCGAGCTGGCGGTGCAGGTGGAGTACGGGGCCGGGCGGCTGAAGGTGGAGCCCGCCGCCGCGGGGCTCCTCTACCGCTTCGAGCTGCGCTACGACGAGGAGCGCTCCCGCCCGGTGACCGAGTACGACCGGGCCGGCGGGCGGCTGCGGCTGGGGCTCGACAACGTGCGCAACCGCAGCCTGCGGGGGCGGCAGTCGGGGCGGGCCGACGTGGCCCTCTCCCCCGAGGTGCCCCTGACGCTGGACCTGGCCTTCGGCGCCGGCGAGGCGGACGTGGAGCTGGGCGGCCTCTCGCTGCAGCGGGTGGAGCTCTCCACCGGCGCCAGCGACTCGGAGATCCGCTTCAGCGCGCCCAACCGCATCGAGGCCGACGAGGTGCGGGTGGAGGCGGGGGCCGCCCACCTGGAGGTGATGGGGCTGGGGAACAGCCGCGCCCGCCGCTTCGCCTTCGAGGGCGGGCTGGGCGACGCCACGCTCGACTTCAGCGGCGCCTGGACGCGCAGCGCCGAGGTGAGCGTGGAGATGGGGATGGGGTCGGTGACGCTGCGCATCCCCCGCTCGCTGGGGGTGCGGGTGGAGAAGGACTCGTTCCTGGCCAGCTTCGACGCGCCGGGGATGGTGCGGCGCGACGGCGCGTGGTTCACGCGCAACTGGGACGACGCACGGCACCGCCTGACGATCTCCATCGACGCCGCCATCGGCTCGATCGACATCGACTGGATCGACTGACCGCTTTCCGAAAGAGGAAACCGCAATGCTCGGTGCGCTGGTGGGGCTGATCACCGCCGGCTTCGTGGGGCTGATCGTCCTGATGGTGGTGGGGATGATGTTCGGCCTGGTGTTCGGGATCTTCGGGTTCGCCGCCCTCCTCGCCCTCAAGGTGGTGCCGCTGCTGCTGTGCGGCTGGCTGGTGGTGAAGCTGGTGCGGCGGGCGGAGCGCCCGCGCGAGCTGCCGCGCTACGGCGGCGGGCTCTCCACGGCGGACCGGAACTGGCTCGATACCTGAGCTAGACGCCCGCGGCGGTCCCGGCGCGCGCCGGGAGCCGCGCGGCGAGCTTGTCCGCCACCGCGCGCAGCGCCGCCCCCGCGGGCGAGTCCGGCTGCGACACCACGATCGGCACCCCCGCGTCGCCCCCCTCGCGCACCGGCAGCTCCAGCGGCACCTCGCCCAGGAAGGGCACCCCCGTCTGCTCCGCCAGCCGGTGCCCGCCGGCCCGCCCGAAGATCTCGTAGCGCTCGCCGCAGCAGGGGCAGACGAAGCCCGCCATGTTCTCCACCACCCCCAGCACCGCCGTCCCCACCCGCTCGAACATGCGGATGCCGCGCAGCACGTCGCCCGTGGCCACGTCCTGCGGCGTGGTGACCATCACCACCCCGTCCAGCCGGATGGTCTGCACCAGCGAGAGCTGGGCGTCGCCGGTGCCGGGGGGCATGTCCACCACCAGGTAGTCGAGCTCGCCCCACTCCACCTGCTCCAGGAACTGCTTGAGGATGCCGGCGATCATCGGCCCGCGCATGATGGCGGGCTGGTCGTCCTCCAGCAGGAACCCCAGGCTCATCACCCGCACCCCGTGCACCTCCAGCGGCTCGATCTTCTCGGCGCCGCGGGGGCCGGTGACGCGCGGGCGGCGCCGCTCGCCCAGCATGATGGGGACGTTGGGGCCGTAGATGTCCGCGTCGAGGATCCCCACCCGCCGCCCGAGCCCGGCCAGCGCCACCGCCACGTTCACCGCCACGGTGCTCTTCCCCACCCCGCCCTTCCCCGAGCTGACCGCGACGATGCGGTCCACCCCCGGGAGGAGGCCGGGATTGGGCGTGGGCGCGGGGACGCTCCCCGGGCGCAGCGGCGAGCGCGCGGGACGCTGCAGGGCGCCCGCCCCCGCGGCGGGGAGGGAGATGTCGATCTTCACCCGCACCACTCCCTCCACCTGCTCGACGGCGGCGCGCGCCTGGCGCACCAGCGTGCCGGCGTCGTCGGCCTGCAGGGCGAAGCGGAAGCGCACGGTGCCGTCGTCCAGCACGTCCAGCTCGCGGACGCGCCCGGACGAGACCACGTCCTCGCCCGTGGCCGGGTTCACCACCTGCGTGAGGGCCGCGGCCACCCGCCGCAGCACCTGGTCACGCTCCGGAGTCATCGCTGCAGCCATCCTTCCACGCGAAAAGGGCCGACGCCCCGCGGGCGCCGGCCGGAAAGGTAGCGGTCGGGCGGGAGCGCGCTAGACCGCCTGCACCTCGCGGACCTCGGGGAGCGCCGACTTCAGGCGCCGCTCGATGCCGTGCTTCACCGTCAGGGTGCTGATCGGGCAGGCGCTGCAGTTCCCCAGCAGCCGCAGGTGCACCACCCCCTCGGCGTCGTCCCACCCCAGCAGCTCCACGTCGCCGCCGTCCTGGCGCAGGGCGGGACGAAGCGCGTCGAGGGTGTCTTCGATCTGGTCGACGATGCTCATGGCCGGGGCGGTCGGGAGAAGCGCGTGTCCAGGCGGAATTTACCCCCGGCCCGGGAGCGGGTCAACCCGGAGCGGGTTGAATCCGCCGGGGGCGCGGGGTAGTTTGTCCGCCTCTTCTCTCACACGGAGGAACGGGCGGAATGAACAGCGATGTGGTCGTCCCCGCGCCGCGCAACGAGCCGGTGCTGAGCTACGCCCCGGGCACGGCGGAGCGCACGGAGCTGAAGCGGACGCTGGCGCGCCTGGCGGGCGAGCGGGTGGACATCCCGCTGGTGATCGGCGGGTGCGAGATCCGCACCGGGCGCACCGGCGAGCAGGTGATGCCGCACGACCACGGCCACGTGCTGGCCACCTACCACCTGGCGGGCGAGGCGGAGGCGAAGGCGGCGGTGGACGCGGCGCTGAAGGCGCAGCGCGAGTGGGCCCGCTGGCCGTGGGAGGACCGGGCGGCCGTCTTCCTGCGCGCGGCCGAGCTACTGGCCGGGCGCTGGCGCCCGGTGCTGAACGGGGCCACCATGCTCGGGCAGAGCAAGACCCCGCACCAGGCGGAGATCGACGCGGCGTGCGAGCTGATCGACTTCTGGCGCTTCAACGCCCACTTCGCCCAGAAGCTGTTCGCGGAGCAGCCGGAGAGCGCCCCGGGGGTGTGGAACCGGATGGACCACCGCCCGCTGGAGGGGTTCGTCTACGCGGTGACGCCCTTCAACTTCACCTCCATCGCGGGGAACCTCCCCACGGCGCCGGCGCTGCTGGGGAACGTGGCGATCTGGAAGCCGGCGGCCACCGCCGTCTACAGCGGCTACTACATCGTCAAGCTGCTGGAGGAGGCGGGGCTGCCGCCGGGGGTGATCAACTTCCTCCCGGGCGACCCGGTGGCGGTCAGCAAGGCGCTGCTCGACCACCGCGAGCTGGCGGGGGTGCACTTCACCGGTTCCACCGGGGTGTTCCAGTCCATCTGGCGCACGGTGGGCGACAACATCGACCGCTACCGCAGCTACCCGCGCCTGGTGGGCGAGACGGGGGGGAAGGACTTCATCCTGGCGCACGCCAGCGCCGACGCCGAGGCGCTGGCGGCGGCGATCGTGCGCGGGGGTTTCGAGTACCAGGGGCAGAAGTGCAGCGCGGCGTCGCGCATCTTCGTCCCCGACTCGCTCTGGCCGCGGGTGAAGGAGCGGACGCTGGAGATGCTGGAGACGGTGCGCGTGGGCGATCCCACCGACTTCCGCACCTTCATGGGGGCGGTGATCGACCGGAAGGCGTACGACAAGATCACCGAGTACATCAAGCACGCGCAGGCGTCGGACGACACCGAGGTGGTCTTCGGCGGGAAGTTCGACGACTCGGTGGGCTACTTCATCGACCCCACCCTGGTGGAGGTGCGCGACCCGGCGTACCGGCTGCTCTGCGAGGAGGTGTTCGGGCCGGTGGTGTCGGTGCACGTCTACCCGGAGTCGCGCTGGACGGAGACGCTCCGCCTGGTGGACCAGGGGACGCCGTACGCGCTGACGGGGGCCGTCTTCGCCACCGACCGCCGGGCGCTGCTGGAGGCGGACCAGGCGCTGCGCTTCGCGGCGGGGAACTACTACATCAACGACAAGCCGACGGGCGCGGTGGTGGGGCAGCAGCCGTTCGGCGGGGGGAGGGCGAGCGGCACCAACGACAAGGCGGGGTCGATCCTGAACCTGGTGCGGTGGGTGTCGCCGCGCACCATCAAGGAGACGTTCGCGCCGCCGCGCGCCTACGAGTACCCGTTCATGGAGGAGAAGTAGGGGGTGATTGGGGAACGGGCTCCATCCCCTCGGCGCGGAGGAAGGCCTGGCGCACCCGCTCGGCGTGGCCCTCCGGCATGCGGAAGCCGGGGGGCTGGCGGCCGTCGACGTCGGTGAAGCCGTAGGCGCGCGCCAGGTCGCCGGCGGTGAGCACCTGCCCCGTCTTCGCCAGCACGCCAGGGTCCGCGGCCAGCGCGGCCACGGCGCGCCCCGCGTATTCCGGGGACTCGGTGCCGCTCAGGTCGAAGGGGTGGCGCGCGTGCGCCGCCATCACCCGCTCGCTGCGCATG
>DASUNK010000268.1:0-4428 GCA_036277195.1 Longimicrobiaceae bacterium
GCGGGCGGCGCCGCCCGGCCGGGTCATGGCGTGCAGCGCCGAGGCGTAGGCGAAGCGGTAGCGCGCCAGGTCTCCCGTCCCCGCCGCGGCCCGGGCCAGGTTGGAGGCCACCAGCGCCCGCTCCGCCGGGTCGTCCACCCGGGGGAGCACCGCCTCGAACACGGGGAGGGCGCGGGCGAACTGCCCGTGGTCCGCCCACCAGGTGGCCACGTCGTTGGCCAGCAGGGGGAGGCGCGGGTGGTCGTCGCCGTACGCCTCGAACGCCGCCCAGGCGTAGTCGTACGCCCGCCCGTGCTCGGGCGACTCGATGGCGAGGGCGAAGAGGTGGTGGAGCGCCACCCCCCGCAGCCCGTGCAGCCGGCGGCGCCGGGCTCCCGCGAGCGCGCGCCGGGCCACGCTGAGCGCCGCGGCGATGTTGCCGGTGGCGCGGTAGAGGACGGCCAGGCCGATGTAGGCCCAGACGTACGACTCCCAGTCGCGGTGGCGGGCGCGGTGGATGGTGGCCCGGAACCAGGTCTCGGCGCGGGGATACTCGCCGAGCTGCCGGGCGAGGCGCGCCGTGTCGATGGCCGCGCGGGCGTCGTCGCGGGCGGCGAGCGCCACCACCTGGGTGAAGGCCAGTCGGGTGGCGGTGTGCCCGCGGTCGGCCGCCCACGCGGCCACGCGCCGGCAGGCGTGGAGCACCCGGGCGGGGTCCACCTGCGCCGGCTGCTCCACCAGCAGCAACAGCGTCAGCAGCGGTCCGATCAGCTCCGGCTCGCGGAGCCCCGCCTCGACCTCGCGGGCGCGGGCCCCCGCCGCCCCCGGGCCGAAGAGCGCTCCCCGCTCCTCCGGCGCCGTCCCGATCCAGAGCATCACGTCGCGGAGGGCGCCCCAGAGCAGCACCCCGAGCGCCCCGCCCACCTCGCGCAGCAGCGCGCTCCCCTCGGCCTCGCCCTCGGTGGCCGTGAGCGGCGGCACCGCGCGCATCGGGCGCGAGCGGGCCGAGGGGCGGGTGCGCTTGGTGGGTCCCTTTGCTGGCATGGCCGGCTCTCCTCGACCTGTTGCGGCGCGGTGAGAGCGCCGCCGGGGGCCACATGGTTGCTGTCAAAAAATACGGGTCATACGGAGTGGACACCAGTGGCAGGGCTCCGGAGGCGCGGCGCCGCCGCGGGACGGGCGGGGGAGCTACCGCCAGTCCATGAGCATGCGGCGGATGTCGTCGCGGTGGCCGGACTCGTCCACCACCAGGTTCTCGAGCTGCACCTTGATGGAGATCTCGCCGAGCTTCTCGGCCTGCTGGATGCGCTTGGTGTAGCGCTCGATGGTGTCGACCTCGGCGGCGAGGGCGTTCTCCAGCATCTCCCGCGCGTTGGTGGTGACGGGGATCGGCGCCACGTTGACGGTGGGGGTGCCGCCGAGCGCCACGATCTTGTCCGCCAGCAGGGCGGCGTGCCCCAGCTCGTCGGGGATCTCGCTCTCGAAGAAGCCCTTCAGCTCCTGCCGCCAGGGGCCGCTCACCATGCTGGCGTAGGTGCGGTACATGATGACCGCCTGGTACTCGGCCGCGAGGTCCAGGTTGAGCCCGTCGATGAGGTCGCTCTTGTCCGACATGTGCGCTCCGTCCGCTGTGGGTAGGACCGACGCTCCGCGCGCCCCGACACTGCACAGAGTGCACCGCGGCCGGGGCCGGGCACAAGGGGCGGGCGGCGCCCCCTCACACTTCCACCTCCCGCCCTTCCTCGGCCGAGCGGTAGACGGCCTCCACCAGGCGCAGCAGCATCAGGTGCTCGTCGGCGCCTTCGTTGGGGCGCTCGCCGCGGGCCACCTCGGCGAAGTGCTGGAGCTGCTGCCGGTAGGAGCCGGTGAAGACGTTCTCGCGCCCCGGCGGGAGGGAGGGCGTCACGTTCACCAGCCCCTTGCTGGTCATCTCCTTGTAGACGGCGAGCGGCGCCAGCGTCCCGGAGCCCTGGGAGCCGAGCAGGTGCAGGAACTGGCGGTCCTTGCGGGCGAGGAGGTTCCAGGTGACCTCCAGGTTGATCAGCCGCTCGCCCTCCAGCCGCACCAGCACGGCGGCGGCGTCCTCCACCTCGGCGTCGGGGGGGCGGTACATGTGGGCGGAGACGCGCTGCGGCCGCGGGTAGCCCAGGATCCAGAGCCCCAGGTCGAGCATCTGGATCCCCAGGTCCATGAACACGCCGCCGCCGGCGGTGGCCTTGCGCTCGCGCCAGGTGCGCCCGCGCGGGCGTCCGCGGTTGAGCCACCCCGCCTTGAGGTAGTAGACGTGCCCCAGGTCGCCCCCCGCCACGAAGGAGCGGAGGGCGCGCGCGTCCGGGCGGTGGCGCTGGTTCATGGCCACCAGCAGCCGCTCGCCCGCGCCGGGGGCGTCCAGGATGCGGCGCACCCCCGCGGCGGTGAGCGCCAGCGGCTTCTCGCAGAGCACGTGCTTGCCGGCCTCCAGCGCGCCGGCGACGTGGTCCTCGTGGCGGTTGGTGGGGGTGCACACCACCACGGCGTCGATGGAGTGGTCGGCGAACACCTCCTCGGCCGAGGTGGCGACCATGGGGACGCCGAAGCGCTCGGCGATGGTGCGGGCGGTGCGCGCGTCGCGGTCCGAGACGGCGGCCAGCTCCACGCCGCGCATGCGGCTGAGGATCGGCAGGTGCACCACCTGGGCGATGGCGCCCGCGCCCAGCACGGCCACCCGCACCGGCGCGCGCGCGCTCACCGCCGGCCTCCCGGGGCGGGGGCTGCGGCCGGCCGCGCGCCGCCGGAGGGGAAGGAGAGGGTGGCGCCCACGCCCAGCGCCAGGTAGCGCACGTTGCTCCCCAGCACTCCGCGCGCCTCGGTCTGCAGCCGGAAGCTGGGGCCCAGCGGCAGCTCCAGCCCCGCCACGGCGATGGCCGCGGGGGTGATGGCGTCGAGCAGCTCCTCCACGAAGGTGTCGTCGATGAACTCGCCGCGCCCGTTCAGCAGGTGCACGCCCAGCCCCACCCCGGCGTACGGCTCCACCCCGTAGTCGGTGGTCCAGAGGTAGTGCGCGTCCACCTCGAAGGCCAGGTCGCTCACGTCGATCTCGCCGAGCTCGATGCCGGGGCAGGCGACGCCGCCGCGCTCGCAGGCGTCCTCGATGCGCTCCTCCATGCGGGCCACCTCGCCCTCGCTCAGCTCGGACGACCAGTAGGTGAAGGAGGGGACGATGCGCACGTTGGGCCCCAGCAGCCCCAGGTCGGCGTGCACGCGCAGCGCCAGCGCGCTCGCCATGTTCTCGGGGAAGAGCTGGTAGAGGTCGGCGCCGATGCCGCTCAGCACCAGGTTCTCGTAGTCGTAGTCCTCGGGCCGCTGTGCCTGCGCGGCGCCGGCGGCGAGGAGGAAGGCGAGGGCGGGGAGCAGGGTGCGGACGAGGGATCGGGGCATCGGCTCTCCTGGTGGGGGGATGACGGGCGATCCGCGCGGGGGCGGCGGACGGGGTGGACGGTCAGTACAGGTCGCGGATCTCGGTGCCGGGATAGTAGGCGCTCAGGATGGTGCGGTAGTCCTGCCCCGCCCGCGCGCGTCCCATCGCCCCCACCTGGCACATCCCGATGCCGTGCCCCCACCCGCCGCCCTCGGCGACGATCTCCGTCACCCGTCCGCCCTCGCGCACCAGCCGCACGTCGAACTTCGAGCTGTTGAGAATACCCCCGCGCACCGGGGTCAAGATCCACCGCACGCGGTCGCGCCCGAGCGAGAAGGTCCCCGCGTCCGTCTCCAGCCGCAGCACCCGCACCCGGCCCGAGGGGGTGCGCTCCAGCACGCGCATCTCGCGCACCTCGCCGATGCGGCGGCCGCGCAGCGAGTCCGCCAGGGTGCGGTTGAGGATCCCCACCAGCTGGGCGTGCGTCCACCGCTCCGTCCAGGTGAAGCGGCTCGACGCGCGGTCGTACGCCTCGCCGGTGGCCGGGTCCACGTCGCGGACCGAGACCAGGTAGGGCATCGGGGCGTCGTTCCACACCTCCTCGATGGCCGCCGTCTGGCCGGCGCAGGTGGAGTGGTAGTAGGCCAGCACCGGCTCGCCCCGGTAGGTCAGGATCTCGCCCGCGGTCTCGCGCACGGCCTGGCTGACCGGCTCGTGCTCGGCCGCGACGCCGCCGTACACCTGGTCGTCGACGGTGGCGTAGACGTCGAACCCCTGCTGCGCCCGCCGGCCCAGGTAGCGCACGGCGTAGGTGCGCGCGGCCACCGCCTGGGCCTTGGAGGCCTGCAGCAGCTCCGGCCCCACCCGGCCGATCTCGCGCGGCACCACGCCCAGCAGGTAGCTCTCCATGTCCAGCCGGTTCACCAGCGTGAGCCCCCCCCCGCCGCGCGCGCGCTGCACCACCAGCGCGCCCCGGTAGCGCCCGCCGCCGGTGCCGAGCACCCCCTCGCCCGCGGGCTGCACCACCAGCGGGAGCGGGAGCCCGCCGCGCC
>DASUNK010000269.1:0-19613 GCA_036277195.1 Longimicrobiaceae bacterium
CGTCCGAGAGGAGGTGGACGGGCGGGCCGGGACGCGCCGCCAGCCCCTCGGCCAGCGCCCGCAGCTCGGCGCGGGGCCAGACGCGCGCCGTGGGGTTGCCCGGCGAGGCGACCACCACCAGCCGGGTGTCGGGGCCGAGCGCCTCCAGCACCGGCGCCGCCCGCGGTGCGAAGCCGTCCTCCGCCGCGAGGGGGACCATCCGGTGCCGCACTCCCTCCAGCGCGCAGAGCTTGGGATACGCCAGGTAGCACGGCTCGGGGATGAGCACCTCGTCGCGCGCCGGGTCGAGCAGCGTCTTCACCGCCAGGTAGAGCGCCTCCTCGGAGCCCACGGTGACGCAGGCGTTGGCGGCGGCGGAGAGGCCGGGGTAGCCGTGGTAGGCGGCCACCGCCTCGCGCAGCGCGGGGAGGCCGGCGTTGGCGGTGTACGGCGTCCCGTGCGCGCGCACCTCTTCCAGCGCGGCCGCAAAGGGCGCCGGGTCCGGGAGGAAGGTGGGCTCGCCGAGCCCCAGGTCCACGTCGCCGGGGCGCTTGCGGGCGGCGAGGGCGCGGATGAGGGAGGGGGCGATCCCCGCCAGCAGGGGGTTCACGCCGAGAAGAAGCGCCGCAGGGCGCCGTAGCACGACTCCAGCGAGGCCAGCGAGCACCACTCGTCGGCCTGGTGCGCCTGCGCCGTCTCGCCCGGGCCGAAGTTGACCGCGGGGATGCCGTGCGCGGTGAAGCGGGCCACGTCCGTCCACGCCTGCTTGGGGAGCACGCGCAGCCCCTCGCGCCGGCACCACTCCGCGATGAGGGGGTGGTCGGCGTGCACCGCGCCGGAGGGGGCGGCGTCGCTCACCCGCACCTCGGCGTCCTCGCCCACCAGGGCGCGCAGCTCCGCCTCGGCGTCTTCCGGCGTGCGGCCGGGGGCGAAGCGGAGGTTGAGGTTGAGGGAGAGGAGGTCGGGGACCACGTTCTTGGAGTTGACCGTGGTGGCCTGGGTGACCACCGTCACCTCGTAGAAGGTGAGCGCGCCGAAGGTCACCGCGCGCCGCTCCAGCGCCGCGAGGCGCTGCAGCAGGGGGAGGGCGCGGTAGATGGCGTTCTCGCCCTGCCAGGGGCGGGCGCTGTGGGCCCGCCGGCCGCGCACGCTGAGGGTGGCGTGCATGACGCCCATGCAGCCGGGCTGCAGCGCCTGGTCGGTGGGCTCCAGGATGAAGGCGAAGTCGAGTGGCGGGAGGAGCCCGCTGGCGAGCACCGGCTCCAGCCCGTTCCCCTCGCTGGGCCCCTCCTCGCCCTCGTAGAAGATCCACACCACCCGGGCGCCCTCCAGCGCGCGCCAGCGGTCGAGGAGGGCGAGCATCACGGCCACGCCGGACTTCATGTCGCTGGCGCCGCAGCCGTAGACGCGGCCGTCGCGGATGGCGCACGCCTGGTCGTCGGCGCACTTCACCGTGTCCAGGTGCCCCACCAGCGCCACGGTGGGGAGCCCCGGGCGCCCGGCGGGGCCCCACGGATCGCAGACCACGGAGTTCCCCAGCCGCGAGACGGCCTGCACCCCGGCCGCCGCCACGCACCGCCGCTGCACCCAGCTGGCGATCTCCAGCTCGTGCAGCGTCTCGCTGGGGATGCGGCACAGCTCCAGGGTGAGCCGCGCCAGCTCGTCCACGATCCCCGCCTCCGCCGCCGCCGGGTCCGTCATCGGTCAGACCTGCACGTCGAAGGTGCGCAGGACGTCGTTCAGCGAGGTCTTCTGGTCGGTGGAGGCCTTGCGCCGGCCGATCAGCAGCGCGCAGGGGACGTGGAAGGTCCCCGCCGGGAACTCCTTGGGGAGCGTCCCGGGGATGACCACCGAGCGCGCGGGAACGCGGCCCTTCGTGATCACCGGCGCCTCGCCGGTGACGTCCACGATCGGGGTGGAGGCGGTGAGCACCACGTTGGCGCCGAGCACCGCCTCCTCCTCCACCACCACCCCCTCCACCACGATGCAGCGCGAGCCCACGAAGGCGCCGTCCTCCACGATCACCGGCGAGGCTCCCGGCGGCTCCAGCACCCCGCCGATCCCCACCCCGCCGGAGAGGTGCACGTTCCTCCCGATCTGCGCGCACGAGCCCACCGTGGCCCAGGTGTCGACCATCGTCCCCGCGCCCACGTGGGCGCCGATGTTGACGTAGCCGGGCATGAGCACGCAGCCGGGCTCCAGGAACGAGCCGTAGCGCGCCACCCCCGGCGGCACCACGCGGATCCCCTGCCCGCGCAGGTCCTGCTTGGTGGTGATCTTGTCGAAGAAGCGGAGGTCGCCGGCCTCCAGCGGCTCCAGCGGCCGCAGGGCGAAGTAGAGGAGGATGGCCTCCTTCACCCAGGCGTTCACCCGCCAGGCGCCGCCCTCCTTCTCGGCCACGCGCACGCGGCCGGAGTCGAGGAGCGCGATCACCTCCTCGACCGCGTTGCGCACCGCGGCGTCCTTCAGCCGCTCGCGGTCGCGGTACGCCTCCGCGACGGTCCGCTCCAGCTCCGCCCGCTCCATCCGCTCCTCTCCTCGCCCGGGTTCGCCGCGCAACGTACGCCGCCCGCGGGGGCGCGACAAGCCGCGGCGGGGCGTAGATTGGGGAGATGACGAGCGCGAAGCCCTCGGCCTGGGTGACGGCGGCGCTGCTGGCGGGGTGTGCCCTGGTGGCGGGGCTCGCCGGCTTCGGCGCGTACCGGCTGGCGGCCGGTCCGCCCGCCTTCCACGGCACCACCTACCAGCCTCCGCGCGCCGCACCGGAGTTCAGCCTCACCGACCACGACGGCCGCCCGGTGACGCTCGCCACCTACCGGGGCGAGCCGGTGCTCCTCTTCTTCGGCTTCACCCACTGTCCGGACGTGTGCCCCCTCACCCTGAACCGGCTGGCGCGCGTGGCCGGCGGCGCGCGCATCCTGCTGGTGACGGTGGACCCGGCGCGCGACACGCCGGCGGCGCTCCGGGCGTACGCGGCGCGCTTCGGGGAGCGGGTGACGGGGCTCACCGGCGAGCCGGCGGCGCTGGAGCGCGCCCGCGCCGGCTACGGCGCCTTCGCGGAGCCGGCGCACGGCGGGCACGGGATGCTCGCGCACACGCCGGTGGTGTACGGGATCGACCGCCGGGGGGTGCTGCGCGTGGTGATCTCGGAGTCGGCCACCGAGGCGCAGGTGGCGGACGACGTGCGCACGCTGGCGCGCTTCTGAGGGCCCCCTCACGCCGGGAGGCGCGCGAACGCCGCCTCCAGCTCCCGCACCGTCTCCGCTTCCAATTCCAGCCCCTCGGCGTGCACGCTGCTCTCGATGCTCTCCCCGCGGCTGGCGCCGGGGATCGCCACCAGCGAGGGCGACTTCCCCAGGATCCAGGCCAGCACCAGCTCCTCCGGCGTGGCCCCGTAGCGCATCCCCGTCACCCGCAGCTCCGCGCTCTGCCGCAGCAGCTTCACCCGGCGCCCCCCGCCCACGGGGCTGTAGGGGAGGAAGGTGACGCGGTGCTCGTGGCACCAGCCGATCAGCCCGCTCGTCTCCGCGTCGCGGTCCCACGGGTTGTAGCGGTTCTGCACCGAGTGCACCTCCACGATTCCCTCGGCCTGGCGCAGCTGCGCCAGCGAGACGTTGGAGAGCCCCACCGCCGCCACCTTCCCCTCCTCCTGCAGCCGCCGGAGCGCGCCCACGCTCTCGGCGAAGGGCACCCGCGGGTCCGGCGCGTGCAGCTGGTAGAGGTCGATCCGCTCCACCCCCAGCGCCCGCAGGCTCTGCTCGCACGCCCGGAACAGGTGCTCGGGGCGGCCGTCGTTCTCCCACCGCCCGCGGGGGCGCCGCAGCCCGCCCTTGGTGGCCACCAGCACCCGGCCGGCCGCCCCCGCCTCGTCCAGCGCCTCGCGGATCAGCCGCTCGTTGTGCCCCAGGTCGCGCTCGTCCAGGCAGTAGACGTCGGCCGTGTCGACGAAGTCCACCCCCAGCTCCAGCGCGCGGCGCACCACCCGCTTCGCCGCCTCGCGCCCCGGGCGGCCGGCGATGGAGAGCGGCATCCCCCCCAGCCCGATCCGCGTGACGCTCCGCCCCGTCCGCCCCAGCTCCACCTGCCGCATGGCACGCCTCCTCGAGGGGTTCCCGTTCCGCCCCCCTCCGCCTGCACGCCACGCGCCCGCAACGCGGCTTGACCCGATTGCGGCGGGACGGTATGCTCACCGGGGCTCCGGTCCCGGCCCGTTCCGCCTGCATTTCTTCCAGAGGAGATCCCCGCATGAGACGTTGTCTGGCACTCGCCGGGCTCGGCCTGGCCGCGTGCGCCGCGGCCGCGCCGCCGCTGCAGGCGCAGGGCTCCGGGGTGGACCAGCAGAGCGCCTGCATGAGCGGCCGCATCGGCGCGGGCGTGGCCTCGCCGTGCGACGACGGCTCCGCCGCCTACTTCTCCCCCGCCGCGCTCGCCGGCCAGGGGAGCGTGTTCAGCCTGGGCGTGCACCTGGTGCGCACGGGGAACACCTTCAACTACGACCAGGGGGTGGGCCCGCTCCCGCCCAGCGTGGAGCGCGAGGGGAACGCCTTGCTGCCGCAGCTCTACCTCAACGTGCGCCCCTCCCCGCGGCTGGCGCTGGCCTTCGGCAGCTTCGCCCCTTTCGGGCTGGGGCTGGAGTGGCCGGTGTGCTCCACCGCCGACCCGGGGTGCGAGGGCGACAACTTCGAGGGGCGCTACACGGGATACGACAACCAGCTGCGCAGCGTCTACCTGCAGCCGACCGCCGCCTTCCAGCTGATCCCGGGACGGCTGCTGGTGGGCGCCGGGGCGGACCTGGTGCTGGCCACCCTCGGGGTGCGCCAGCGCGCCGACGCCCCGCAGCTGGGGCTCTCGGGCGTGGACGTGGCCGACGCGGAGCTGGAGGGCGGGGGGATCGGGTTCACCGGGCACGTGGGCGCCCAGCTCGTCCTGCACCCGCGCCTCTCGGTGGGCGCGCGCTACCTGCACTCCACCGAGGTGGAGATGGACGGCGACGCCACCTTCGAGCAGGTGCAGGTGGGGATCCCCGCCGTGGACGCGCAGATCGGCCTCCAGTTCGGACCCGGCGGGTCGCTGGACGACACGAACATCGAGACCACCATCGAGTTCCCCTCGCAGCTGGTGGTGGGGGTGAGCGCCCGGCCGCTGGACCGGCTGGAGCTCCTCTTCGACTGGCAGCGCACCGGGTGGTCCTCCTTCGACCAGCTCGACGTGGACTTCGAGAACCCGGCCACCCCCGACCGCACCATCGACCTCGGCTACTCCGACACCAACACCTACCGCTTCGGGGCGGAGTTCGCGGCGACGGACGCGCTGGCCCTGCGCGCGGGCTTCCGCTACAACGAGGCGGCCACCCCGCGCGCCACGCCGCTCCTCCCCGAGAACGAGCGCAACGTCTACACGCTGGGGCTGGGCTACCGGCACAACCGGCGCCTCTCGGCGGACCTGGCCTTCCAGCACGTCGTCCAGCCCGACCGGCGCGGCGCCGTGCGCCCGGGAGGCCCCGACGTGGGCGTCTACGAGAGCACGGGGAGCGTCTTCGGCATCACGCTGGCGTACCGGTTCGGCCGTGTCTACTAGCCACGAGCGTTCCATCTCTCCTTCGGAGGTGCAGGCATGAGATTCAGGAGCAGAGGCGCCGCGCTGGCGGCCCTGGGCGCGGCGGTGCTGCTGGGCAGCTGCGTGGAAGACGGCGACGACCTGATCACCCAGGTCGACGAGCCCCCGCAGGGCGGCGCCCTCTTCGTGCGCTACGTGGCGCTGGGCAACTCCATCACGGCGGGAGTGCAGTCGGGCGGGCTGGTGGACTCGCTGCAGCTGCAGGCGTACCCGGTGCTGCTGGCGCAGCGGGCGGGGAACGCGCCCTTCGGCGTGCCGCTCCTCGCGCGGCCGGGGTGCCCCGCCCCCTTCACCGCGCCGCTGACCCCGCCGGTGGGCACCCCCGCCTGCGCCCTGCGCGACGTGGGCGCGGTACCGCCGTTCGTGCAGAACCTGGGCGTGCCGGGCGCCAGGATCGCGGACCTGCTCGTCCCCTCGGCGGGGGTGCAGCAGGCCAACCTGCTGCTGGTGGGCCCGCGCTCGCCGGCGCAGGCGCTCATCCAGGCGCAGCCCTCCTTCGTCTCGCTCTGGATCGGCAACAACGACGCGCTGGCGGCGGCGCTGGGCGGCAACCTGGGGCCGACGGCCGCGGGGGCGGACTCGTCGCTCACCCGGCTGGCCTCGTTCCAGGCCAGCCTGGGGCAGCTGGTGGGGGCGATCAACACCGCCGGGCCGGAGGGGGCCGTCATCATCGGGGTGGTGGACCCGGTGATCGCCGTGCCGCTCATCCAGCCCGGGGCGTACTTCTTCCTGGCGCGCGACCCGGCGACCGGGCGCTTCCAGGGCAAGCCGGTGAACGCCAACTGCTCGCCGGTGACCCCGCTGGGGCAGCCCAACCCGCTGGCGGCGAACCTGGTGTCGTTCCAGATCGTCACCAACGCCAACTTCCCCGAGATCAACTGCGACCCGAACGCCTACCCGGTGGGCGACGGGCGGCGCGGCGCCTTCCTCCTCGACACCAACGAGCAGGCGATCGTGCGCGCGCGGGTGGCGGCGTACAACGCGGCGCTGGCGCAGGCGGCGGCGGCGAACAACTGGGTGTTCGTCGACCCCAACGTGGTGCTGGGGCAGCTCCTGGCGGAGCGCACCCCCAACGACGCCACCGGGCGCTTCCAGCGCATCCGCAAGTGTCAGCTCCTCCCCACCGCCACCAACGCGGCGCAGTTCCAGGCGGCGGTGCTCCTCTCCTGCCCGGTGACGGGGCCCACGGCGGCGCCCAACTTCTTCGGCTCGATCTTCTCCTTCGACGGGGTGCACCCCTCGGCCGAGGCGCACCGGCTCTTCTCCATCATCCTGGCGCAGGCCATCAACGCCCGCTACGGGACCACGCTCTCCACCAGCTGAGCGGCCCCGCCGGGCGGGGAGAGGGAGAGCGGGGCGGCCCGGGCGGGCCGCCCCGCTCCCGTTCCCGCCGACCGGAAAGGCGACAGGTCAGGAATCGGACACCCCCGGCGCTCCCTCCGCGCCGTAGTGAGAAGAATCGCAACTCCAGGCGCGGCAAGGGGTTCCGCGTGCGGCTCGCGGTGTTATCTTGGTGGTCACACTTCTTGCAAACGAGATCGGCCATGCCCGAGACGCCGACGCAGGGCCGCGTCCCCCCGGGGATCGAGAAGCTCCTGCGCCGTTTCGCCACGCTCTCCCCGGACCTCACGCGCCAGGCGCTGGTGCAGTACGCCAACCGCCTGCCGGCGCTCCCCGAGCGCTTCCGGGGGCTGGACCCCGAGCAGTACCGGGTGCACGAGTGCATGACGCCCGTGGCCATCTATCCGGAGGTGGTGGACGGGCGGATGTACTACTACGCCGACGTGCCCCAGGGGGCGCCGACCATCCGCGCCCTGCTGGCCATGCTCTTCGACGCGCTGAACGGCGAGCCGCCCGAAGCGGTGCTGGCCATCCCGCCGGACTTCGTGCGGCAGGTGATGGGGAAGATCGGGCTGGAGACGCGCGAGCTGGGGCTGAACGCCATGGTGGAGCGGCTGAAGCGCGCCGCGCGGCTGGCCCCGGCCGGCTGAAGCGGACTTGCGGAGGGTGGCCGCGCTCGTTCTCTTGTCGCCCGCCCGGCCCGCGCCGGGCCCGCGGCGCCCGGGCGGCGCAGCAAAGGAGAGCGGAGTCCTGATGCGGAACGCGCGCAAGCGGCTCGCCGTGGCCCTCCCCCTGGCCGCCGTGCTGGCTTCCGGCTGCCGGCCGGGCACGGAGGGCGGCTACGACAAGGTGACGCACCGGCGGGCGCCGGTGGTGGTGGAGCCCACCAACCCCTCGCTCCCGCCCCCCGGGCCGGGGGTGCTGGCCGGCCCCGCGGGGCAGAAGGTGACGCTGGCGAACGCCCCCGCGGGGGTCACCCAGCAGATGGTGGATGCGGGGCAGGAGCTCTACGGCACCGTCTGCGTGGCCTGCCACGGACCGGGCGGGGCGGGGTCGGCGGCCGCGCCGCCGCTCAACGACGCCACCTGGCTCAACGTATCGGGGGCGTACCCGGAGATCGTCCAGGTGATCAACACCGGCGTGCCGACGCCCCGGGAGTTCCCGGGCGCCATGCCGCCCAAGGGGGGCGGCTCCTTCGACGACGAGCAGGTGCGCCAGCTGGCGGCCTACGTGTACGCGCTCAGCCACCCGGGAGGGGGATCATGAGCCGCAGGACCGACGAGGGCGAGGGCACCTACGGCTCCGTGCGCGACCGCTTCCGCCAGTGGCGCGAGGCCAACCCGCGCCGCCAGTCTCCCTCCGCCCTCGGCTTCCCCGAGGTGGGCGAGGGGACGATGCGGCTGATGGCGCTGGCCGCGGGGGTGGGGCTGGGCGGGCTCCTCCTCCTCCTCGCCGCGACCGCCTACTGGGCGGCGCTGAGCTGGGCGGACGCGGAGCGCGACGGGGCGGTGGTGGCGTACGCCCTCACCGGCTTCTTCCTGACCGTGGCCGGGCTGGGCGCCATCCTGGCGACGTGGAACCACCTCTTCCGCGTCCTGCGCGCCGCGCCCCGGCACCACTGAGGCGGGGGCCACGCCCCGAGCCTTGCATTTAATGACCCGAAAGCGCCGGGCCGCGCATGCACGGCGACACGGGCTTCGCACTCCGGGAGACGGGGTGGTGCATCGCTTACGGATCTGGACGAAGAGGTTGACGGTTCGGACGGTCGGGTGTACTTTGTGAGCACTTCCTGCTCAAAACTTTCCCAGTAGGACGCCACCCATCGCACCGACGTACGCGGGTACGTCATGGAGGACGCATGTCGAGACTTTCCCTTCGTGCCGCGCTCGCCCTGGCGGGCATCCTGATCACCATCGGCGGCTGCGCCGAAAGTCCGTCGTCTTCTGTCACTCCGTCCGAGGAATGGCAGCTGGTGGCGCGGGCGGATGGTCCCAGCTTCTCGCGGTCGGGCGGGGGGTCGGCGAGCGAGCTGATCGGCCCGGCGGGCGGCACCGTCACGCTGGGCGAGAACCGGCTGGTCTTCCCCAAGGGCGCGCTGGCGCAGGGGACGGTCATCACCATGACGCAGGACCCGCGCTACGCGGGGGTGCAGCTGCAGCCGCACGGCCTGCAGTTCCCCACCGGGCGCGAGCCGGTGCTCACGCTGAGCGGGGGCGGGAGCAGCCTGGCGTCGTTCCGGCAGGTCGCCATTGCGTATGTCGGCGACAGCGGCCAGATTCTCGAAATCCTTCCGACCACGGCGCTGGGGAAGAGCGGGAAGTTCCGCACCGAGCTGCAGCACTTCTCGGCGTACGTGCTCGGCGGCAGCTGAGCGTCGCCACCCTTCCCCGGGTCGGAGCAAATCGGAAAGGGCCCCGCGGGAGCGGCGGCCCTTTCCCCTTCTACTCGTCTGGCCTGGCGGGGCATGCCACTCCTCATCGCTCCCCTTCTCGAAAAGGCAGCCGCGCAGGTGCGCGCCGGGCTCTGGCCGGCCGCGGTCCTGACCTACGAGGAGGCGTGGCGCAAGTGCCTGCGGGCGGGCGACGTGACCGCGCTGCTGGAGGTGATCCGCAAGCTCGGCCACTGCTACCGCCAGGCCGGCGAGCGCGAGCTGGCGGAGGAGTGCTTCGGGCTGGCGCTGGAGGTGGCCGAGCGCCACGGCAACTTCCTGGTGGCCAGCAGCGCCCTCAACGGGCTGGCCATCCTCTTCCAGGCCGCGGGTGACATCGCCGGCGCCGAGCAGCACTACCTGCGGGCGCGCGACCTGGCCGTGCGCGTGGGCGACGAGGAGCTCACCGGCTACATCGAGCAGAACCTGGGGACGATCGCCAACATCCGGGGGAACCTGGAGGAGGCGCACCTCCACTACGTCTCCGGGCTGGAGCACCTCCGCGCCGCCGGCGACGAGCGGGGGGCGGCCGGGGCGCTCAACAACCTGGGGATGCTCCACATCGACATGGGGCGCCTGAGCGAGGCCGAGGTCTACTTCGACGAGTCGCTGGCGGTGTGCGAGAAGATCGGCGACGTGGTGACGGCCAGCTACGTCCACATCAACCGCGCCGAGCTCTTCCTGGCGCTGGGGCAGCCGGACCGGGCGCGGGCCAGCTGCGACGAGGGGTTCGAGATCGCCAGCCGCCTCAACGACCAGGCGCGCCGCGCCGAGGCGCTCAAGGTCTACGGCACCGTCTACCGCGAGACGGGGAAGCTGCACCTGGCCGAGATCCACCTGGTGCAGGCGGTGGAGATCGCGGCCGAGCGCGACAAGCTGCTGGAGGCGGAGACGCAGCGGGAGCTCTCGCTGGTGCTGCGGGCGCAGGGGCGCAACCGCGAGGCGCTGCAGGCGCTCAACCGCTCGCACACCCTCTTCGTGGCGCTGCAGGCCAAGTCCGACCAGGCCGACATCACGCAGCGCATCACCCAGCTGGAGAGCGACTTCCTCTCGCTGGTGCGCTTCTGGGGCGAGTCGATCGAGGCGAAGGACCGCTACACCTCCGGGCACTGCGAGCGGGTGGCGGACTACGCCTGCCGCATCGCGCACGAGGTGGGGCTGGAGGAGCGCGAGATCGTCTGGTTCCGGATGGGCGCCTTCCTCCACGACCTGGGGAAGACGGAGGTGCCGGAGGAGATCCTCAACAAGCCGGGGCGGCTGACGGAGGAGGAGCGGCTGATCATGGAGCGCCACACCATCATCGGCGACGAGATGCTGGCGCCGGTGGAGTTCCCCTGGGACATCCGCCCGATGGTGCGCTCGCACCACGAGCGGTGGGACGGGCAGGGGTACCCGGACCGGCTGGAGCGGGAGCGGATCCCCCTCTCCGCGCGCATCCTGCGCATCGCCGACGTGTTCGACGCGCTCACCACCGCGCGGAGCTACCGCCGGCCGCTCACCCCCGAGGAGGCCTTCGAGATCATGGAGAAGGACGACGGCTCCTTCGACCCGGCGCTCTTCGAGATCTTCCGCCGCCTCTTCCCCGAGCTGGTGGAGACGGCGCGCGAGGCCGCCGACCGGGCGGTCGCCGAGTCCAGCTCGGTGGCGCTCCCTCCCTCGCCCCCGCCGCAGCGCTCCACCCGCGTGGTCTGACTCAGGCCGAGGCCCGCAGCCGCTCCCCCTCCACCGCCCCCGGCGAGATCCCCCGGGTGCGCAGCAGCCGCTCCACCGCCTCGCCGATGGCGTTGGCGGGGGTGGAGGCGCCCGCGGTGAGCCCCACCACCAGCGGCCCGGCGGGGAGCCAGTCCTCGGCCTCCACCTCGGGCGCGGTGGGCGGGGTGCCGGCGGGCTTGAAGCGGAGCGTCCCCCGCGCCGGGTCGATGCACGCCGCGTCGGCCAGGTGGTAGGTGAGGGTGTAGCGGGCGCAGAGCACCGCCAGGTGGTTGGTGTTCGAGGAGTTGTAGCCGCCGAGCACCAGCATGGCGTCGGGAGGCCCCTGCGGGTGCTCCATCAGCGTCTGCACTGCGTCCTGCCGCTCCTGCGTGGCCGAGCAGATGGTGTCGAAGGAGCGGAAGCGGGCCGCCGGGTCGAAACCCGGCTCGCTCCCCCAGCGCCGCTCCAGCGCCTTCCCCACCTCGGCCGCGATGGCCAGCGACTCGCCGGCCAGCATGGTGGTCTGGTTGGCGACGCCGATGCGCTCCAGGTGCAGGTCCGGGTCGAACCCCGGCGAGGCCCTCTCGCGGAAGCGCTCCAGGAAGGCCGCGCGCGAGAGCGCCCCCGGCGCGCGCTCCAGGTAGTCGGTCACCAGGCGCGCCTCGGCCAGGTCGCGCACCACCAGGTAGCGCCCCGCGGGGTGGCGGAAGACCTGGCTGGCGGTGGCGCGCGTCTCCTCGTGCAGGTGCTTGCCGTGGATGAGGGCGGTGAAGCCGTCGCGGGCGTACTGCTCCACCCGCTTCCACACGTTCAGCACGCTGCCGCAGGTGGTGTCGACCAGGATGCACCCCAGCCGCTGCAGCCGCGCGAAGTCCTCCACCGTGGCGCCGAAGGCGGGGAGGATCACCACGTCGTCGGGGCCCACGCCGGTCAGGTCGAAGGCCCCGTCGCCGCCGGGGTGGAGGAAGACGATCCCCAGCTCGGCCAGGCGGCGGTTGACGTGCGGGTTGTGGATGATCTCGCCCAGCAGGAAGACGCGGCGGTCGGGGAACTTCACCCGCGTCTGGTAGGCGTAGTCGACGGCGCGGTCCACGCCGTAGCAGAAGCCGAGCTCCTCGGCCAGCCGCACGGTGAGGGCGCTCTCCCCCTCGCCGAAGCGGGCCTCGTGCCCGTGCGCGCGGATGTGCTCCACCAGCGCGCTGTGGTACTCGGAGCGGATGAGCGCGCCGGCCTCGGCCTTGAGGCCGAAGCCGCGGCGGAAGTAGGTCTCCTCCATGGGGATGAACGGTAACGGCGGCGCCGGTGGCTGGCAACCGGCGGAGGGAATGGATCTTGCCCCCGCCGGCAGCGCTCCGCACGCCCCACGCCCGGCCCGATGCCCATGAGATCCCGCAAGGGGAAGATGCTGGAGGGCGCGCCCAAGAAGACGCGCCTGAAGCCGGTGGAGAAGGCGAAGGCCCGCAGCCAGTATCACCGCTCGCTGGTGGTGCTGCTGGTGCTGGGCGCCCTGGTGCTGGTGGGGGCGGGGGGCTTCGCCGCGGCCATGGCGGCCGAGCTCTCCAACGGGGTGCTGAAGCAGCGCGAGCAGGCGCGCCGCCGGCCGGACTGGGTGCCGCTGCGCGCCCTCCCGCCCTACGTCCCCGCGGCGTTCGCGGCGGTGGTGGACACCTCCGGCTTCCGCACCCTCCCCACCCACGGGCGGCTGGACCGCCCCGTGCTCACGCGCGACCTGGTGCGCCAGGTGCACCGGCTCGACGGGCTGGCCGGCGAGGCCAAGGAGCTGGCGATGGCGCCGATCCTGGAGCTGCAGACCACGCCGCGGGGGCTGCTGGAGCTGTACCTGAACCGGGTGTACCTGGGGCGCACCGAGAACTGGCCGCTGTACGGCCTCTTCCACGCCTCGCAGGAGTTCTTCGGCAAGGACCCGCGCCAGCTGACGCTGGGCGAGGCCGCCACCCTGGCGGGGATCCTCTTCCCCCCGCGCCTGCGCGACCCGGAGGCCAACCCCGGCGCCGTGGGGACGCGCCGCAACGAGGTGCTGCGGCTGATGCTCCAGGCGGGCGATATCACCCCCGAGCACTTCCGCGCGGCGGTGCGCGAGCCGCTCGGCTTCCAGCCGGGGCTGGACTACGCCCCGATGTCGCGCCCGGCGGACTGGCGGAGCGAGCCGGCCGTCATCCGGCTCCCCCCCGAGCTGAGTCCGCTGCGGGACTCGCTCCGGGCGCAGCCGGCGCCGTAGCGCCCGTGTCCGCCCCCGCCGAGTCGGCGGGGGGCGGCACCGCCTCCGGGCGCGAGAGGTGGAGCTGGGTCAGCCGCCACTCGCCCCGCTCGCTCAGGAACACCCCGCTCACCCGCAGCCGCTCCGCCGGCCCCGGCACCGCCCCGGTGGGGAGGAGCTCCAGGTGGCTGGAGAACCACCCCATCCCCTCGCGCAGGCTCACGCTCACCGTCAGGTCCGGGAGGCGGGCCAGCACCCTCCCCGGGGTCTCGATCTCGCCCAGCGCCTGCGCCAGCCCCTGCGGGCCGCGCAGCGCGATGCCGCCGTGCGGGCGCAGCCCGATGACGGCGGCCAGCGGGAGGGGGTTGAGCGCCTCCACCGCGTCGCCGTGGTCGCCCCGGCTCATGGCCTGCTGGAAGGCGCCCAGGCGCACGCGCACCTCGTTTTGCGCCTCCTGCTCCTCGACCACCGAGGGGTCGCGGTGCTCGTAGAACTCCGGCGGCGTCCGCTCCACCTTGCAGGCGGAGAGGACCAGGAGAGCGAGGAAGGCGGCGAGGCGGGGCACGGGGTCCGGGGTGCGAAGTGCGAAGTGCGAAGTGCGAAGTGCGAAGTGCGAAGTGCGAAGTGCGAAGTGCGAAGGGACCGCCGAGGGTGACAAGATGCGGGGCCGGCCGACGGTGTCAAGCCGCGGCGGGCGATTCCCTTGACGCCGCACCGGGTTTGCGCCATCGTCCAGGCGCAATCGACACAAACGGATGAATCGATGATCTGGTTCGGGAAGCTCACCGAGGCGATCTACCTCCCCCCGGCCGGCGCCGCGCTGCCGGGTGACGAGAACAGCCGGATGGAGCACGCGCTCCGCTGGGTGGCCGCCCGCGCGCCGCACCTGGAGGGAGCCGCGCTGCTGGACGCGCTCGCCTCCACCGGGTGGGTGGACCGGGCCACGGCGGCGCGGCTGCTGCCGTGCTTCCGCCACTTCGACCCGGACCGCTACTTCGCCGAGTGCCTGCGCACGCTCTCCTTCCGCGGCCCCGGGGCCGCGGGCGAGTTCCGCGAGCGCATCGGCCGGGTGATGGAGGACCTCACCGGGAGCGCCGAGCTGGGCGCGCTGGGAGCGGAGGAAGTGGTGCGCTTCGGCCACGGCGAGCGCCTGGGGGTGGTGCTGGCGTACCCGCAGGTGGCCTTCACCCTGGGCGGCGAGGCGGCGAAGGCGGTGCAGGCGGCGGTGGAGGAGATGCCCGACACGCTGGTGGTGGTCGCCCGCAACTTCCAGGACGGCACCCCGGAGCAGCTGCGCGCCATGCTCGACCGCACCGAGGTCCCCGGCACGCTGGTGACGGTGAACCTCCTGCTGGGGATGCGCGCCAGCACCCTGCGCTACCAGCCCGCCGCGGACCGGGTGATGGACCTGCTGAGCCTGGGCCGCCCCCTCCGCACCCAGGACGTGGCCCGCCTGGGCGACCGCGACTGACGATCAACGGAGCGGCAAAGCGTCCCACATATCTTTTTGCTTCCGTACCGATCCCAAGGTAGCAATCTTAGGCCGGCAGGCAGTCGATCCTCCGACCACCGGCCCCATCCATGGACGAAAACCCCTTCTTCCCCACGCTGGCGACCGCCACCGCGGCCGCGATCCCCCAGGCCCAGACCTCGGTCATCACCCTCGGCCGCGCCGCCGCCGGCGACCGCGGCGGGGCCACCTACCGCAAGGTCGGCGGGAACCCCGGCCACGCGGCCGCCTTCCGCTCCGCCGACGGCGCCTGGTGGGAGCTCACCTCGCCGGAGATCCGGCCGGAGATGATCGGCGCGGCCATGGGGACGGCGCGGTGGCGGCTCCGCTTCGACAGCGGCGGGGTGATCCCGATCGTGGCCGGCGCCACCATCACGGGCGGGGCTTCCGGCACGACCGCCACCGTGACGCAGGTGTCGCTCGGGGGCGGCGCCTGGGGGAGCGGCACGGCCCGGGGCTCGCTGGTGCTCGAGGCGGTGGCGGGAGGCTTCGTCGACGACGAGCCGATCCTGATCGGCAGCGTCGACCGGGCGACGGCGAACGGCCCCAGCTTTCCCGACGGCGACACGCAGTTCCTCCGCGACGCCTGCCATGCCGCCTGCGTGCTGAAGCGGCCCGTCCGCCTGGCCCAGAGCTACCCGCTCGGCTACCGGATCTTCGTCGGCTCCCGGACCGACCTGGCGGCGGCCGCCGGGGCGGCGGACGGCTTCACCCTGATCGGCGATCCCGGCTCCAGCTTCCGGGTCATGGCCGGCGCGCGCTCGGCCGAGTCCATCATCTACGTCCAGAACTGCCGGGGCGTCTGGCTGGAGCGGCTCTACTTCGACCTCGCCGAGGCCACGGAAGGGGGCGGGCAGCTGCGCTTCGAGGCGGTCGACGGCTTCGTCGTCCGCGACGTCCGCAAGATCGCCGCGGTCGCCCCGCCCGTCACCGGCGGCTCCGTGCTCTCGCTGCGGGGCGGCTGCACCAACGGCGAGGTGAACGGGATCATCGTGCGCAACGCCGGCGAGTTCAGCGCCGCGGTCTTCTGCACCGGGGTCCACAACACCTCGCTCGAGAACCTCGAATGCACCGGCGGGCAGGAGACCCTCGACCTGGCCGCCTGCAGCGGCCTCACCGTGACGGCCGTGCGGGGCTACGGGACGGACGAGGTGGTCGACATCGGGAACACGCGCGGCTGCACCTTCCGCGACATCAAGGGCTACGACATCCGCTCGCGCGGCATCACCCTCAAGACCGAGCCGGTGGGCGACTCCGACCTGGGGTCGATCGACAACAGCTTCGAGGACGTGGAGATCAACGGCTTCGCGGAGTTCGGCATCCTCTTCGGCGGCGGCGCCACGAAGACCCAGAGCCTGCACCGGAACAAGTTCCGCAACGTGCGGCTGATCACCCCCGCCGCCACCGGCGCGACCATCGGGCTCGCCCTGGCGGCCGGCGACGTGCCCGCCGATCCCACGCGGGGCTTCGAGATCGACGGCCTGGCGATCGAGATGAACGACGGCACCGCCATCCGCATGGCCGCGATCATCGACTACCGGATCGCGAACGTGCGCTCGACCGCGCCGGTCTTCTGCATCGACAACACGCCCACCACCCTCCAGGCCGTCCGGCGCCGCGGCGTGTGGGAGAACATCGAGGCGGCCGGCAACTTCACCACCGCGCACCGCCAGCTCCGGGTGCGGGCGGTGACGCTCACGGGCGGGAAGCTGGCGGCGATGGACTCGGTGGGCTCCAGCTTCGACGAGATCCGGCTGGTCAACCCGCCGACGGACGGGCTCGACCTCAACTTCGGCAACCAGACGGTGGCCGAGGCCAACAAGGACATCCACGTGCGCGGGTTCGAGTGCATCAACCCGGGCTCGGCGGGCACCGGCTACGGGCTCCGCGTCCGCTACCGGGGCCACGCCGGGCTGATCGAGAACGTCCACATCGCCGACGCCCACGTGCGGAACGAGGGGGGGCTGCCGACCGCGCGCGGCTTCTACCTCGACAACGGGACGTTCGACCACTGCTCGCTGCGCGCGAGCTCGACGCGCGCGACGGTCAACGACGTGTCCTGGGGCTTCCGGGGGGCGAATTCGTTCAACGACCCGGGGAACCGCCTCCGCGCCCCGCTGCAGGTGGTCAGCAGCGGGGCGAACGCGACCCTCCTGGGCCAGGGCTCCGGCCAGACCATCCTCTACACCGGCAACCTCGCGGCCGCCCGCACCCTCACGCTCTCGCTCGCCGACCCGAACCGGGGGCAGCGCAAGCGCATCGTCCGCACCGGCGCCGGCGCCTCCGGGCTCACGGTCCGTGGCGCGACGGACAGGGTGCTGGCGCAGAACCAGTGGTGCGAGTACGAGTTCGACGGGGCGGCCTGGCAGCTGGTGGGGGCCGGGACCCTGTAGCTCAGGCGAAGAGGTCCAGCTCCTCGCCCCCGCCCTCCGCGGCGCGCTCCGCCACCGCGGCCGGCAGCTCCGCCGCCGGCTCGGCCTCGTCCGGGTCGGGGCCGGGCGGCGCCTCCTCGCCGGCGGCGGGCTCGCGCTCGGCCAGCCAGGTGACCTCCACGATGCGGTCGGCGCCCGGGAGCGGGGCCGCCCGCTCCGGCTCCACCCCGCGGCCCCCCGCCGGGAGCGCCCCCGGCCGGATGCGCGCCGTGCGCCCCGCGGCGGTCACCGCCATCAGGTCCTCGCCCCGGTGCACCTCGCGCAGCGCCGCCAGCGCGCCCGTCTCCTTCTCGGGCGCGTGCACCACCGAGCCCATCCCCCCGCGCCCCTGCGCCGCCAGCTCGCCGGTGGCGACGCGCTTGCCGAAGCCGCGCTCCGTCACCAGGCACACCTCGCCCTCGCCGCGGCGCACCACCGCCACCCCCGCGACGCGCTCGTCGTCCTTGAGCTTGATGCCGCGCACCCCCTGCGCGGTGCGCCCCTGCACCGGGACCTCGCTCTCGGGGAAGCGGATGGCGCGCCCGCCGCGCCCGGCCAGCACCACGTCGCCCTCGCCGTCGGTGAGGCGCACGTCCACCACCCGGTCCCCCTGCTTCAGCCCGATGGCCTCGATCCCCCGCCCCGCGCTGGCGTACTGGTCGAGCGGGGTGCGCTTGACCGTGCCGTCGGCGGTGGCGAAGAGGAGGGTGCGCGCGGGCGAGAACTCGCGCACCCGGTGCAGCGCGGCGACGGCGGCGCGCTTGTCGAGCTCGAAGAGCTGGTGCACCCGCTTCCCGCGCGAGGAGAGCCCGGCCTCGGGGACGTCGCGCACCGAGAGGGCGTGCGCCCGCCCGTCGGTGGTGAAGAAGAGGAGGACGTCCTCGGTGCTGGCCACGAACACCCGCTCCAGGTAGTCGCTCTCCCACTCCTCCAGCGCCAGCGGGCGCCCCGTGCTCACCCGCCGCTGGTAGACGGCCATGGGGATCTGCCGCAGGTACCCCTCGCGGCTGAGCGTCACCACCACCTCCTCGGCGGCGAGCAGGTCCTCCAGCCGGATGGACTTCTCGGACTCGTAGATGCGGGTGCGCCGCGGGTCGCCATAGCGCTCGGCCAGCGCCAGCAGCTCGCCGCGCACCACCTCCACCTGCCGCCGCGGGTCGGCCAGCAGCGCCTCCAGCTCCACGATGCGCCGCTCCAGCGTCTCCAGCGCCTCCTTGAGCTCGCGCGTCTCCAGCTGGGTGAGGCGCGAGAGGCGCATCTGCAGGATGGCCTCGGCCTGGCGCTCGGTGAGCTTCAGCTCCTTCTCCAGCTTGCGGGCGGCGCTCTCGCGGGTGCGCGAGGCGCGGATGAGCCGCACCACCTCGTCGATGCGCCCGAGCGCCACCAGCAGCCCCTGGAGCACGTGCGCCTCGTCGCGCGCCTTCTCCAGCTCCCAGCGCGAGCGCCGCACCACCACCTCGATGCGGTGGTCGCGGTAGCGCTCCAGCAGCTCCTTGAGGGTGAACTCGCGCGGCACCCCGCGGTCGAGCGCCAGGCAGATGACGCCGAAGGTGGTCTGCAGCGCGGTGTGCTTGAAGAGCGCGCCCAGCACCTTCACCGCGTCGGCGGCGCGCTTGAGCTCGACGACGATGCGGATGCCGTCGCGGTCGCTCTCGTCGCGCAGGTCGGAGACGTCGTTCAGCCGCCCGGCGCGCGAGAGCTCCGCGATCTGCTCGAGGATGCGTGTCTTGTTGGTGCCGTAGGGGACCTCGGTGAAGACCAGCTGCTCCTTCCCGGTGCGGCGCGACTCCTTGTAGACGCGCGCGCGCATCACCACGCGGCCGCGCCCGGTCTCGTACGCCTCGCGGATCCCCTTCGTCCCCACGATGGCGCCGCCGGTGGGGAAGTCCGGCCCCGGCACGTGCGCCATCAGGTCGTCGAGGGTGCAGTCGGGGTGGTCGAGCAGGTGGACGGCGGCGGCCACCACCTCGCCCAGGTTGTGGGGGGGGACGTTGGTGCTCATCCCCACCGCGATGCCGCTGGAGCCGTTGACCAGCAGGTTCGGCACCTTCGCGGGGAGGACGCGCGGCTCCGTCAGCCGGTCGTCGAAGTTGGGGGCGAAGTCGACGGTGTCGCGGTCGATGTCCGCCAGCATCTCCGTGGCGATGGCCGCCAGCCGTGCCTCGGTGTAGCGGTACGCCGCGGGGCTGTCGCCGTCGATCGACCCGAAGTTCCCCTGCCCGTCGATCAGCGGGTAGCGCAGGGAGAAGTCCTGCACCATGCGCACGAGCGAGTCGTAGACGGCCGTGTCGCCGTGCGGGTGGTACTTGCCCAGCACGTCGCCCACCACCGTCGCGCACTTCTTGTACGGGCGGGTGGGGACCAGCCCGGCTTCCTGCATGGCGTACAGGATGCGGCGGTGCACCGGCTTGAGCCCGT
>DASUNK010000270.1:0-4908 GCA_036277195.1 Longimicrobiaceae bacterium
CGCACACGGTGGCGCGCGGCGAGACGCTGTTCGGCATCGCCCGGCGCTACGGGGTGACGGTGGATGCCCTGAGGAGCGCCAACCGGCTGGAAGGCGATGCGCTGCGCGTGGGACAGACGCTGGTGATCCCGGCGGCGCCCCGGTGAGGGATTTGGGCATGGGCGGCACAGGCCAGGGCGGCTGAAGCCGCGGCTACGACGACGGAAAGCCTCGCATACGGCGCGAGGCTTCAACCGCATTTCAGGACTTAGGACTCAGGACTTAGGACTCACTACCTGGAGGCCCTCATGGCGGACGCGACCTCGCCGCGCGCGGAGATCCTCCGCACGCGCGACTTCCTGGGCTGGGACGTGGCGGACGCCGCCGGCAGCCGCGTGGGCACCGTCGCGGACCTGCTGATCGACCGGCAGGGCCGCGTCCGCTTCCTGGCCGTCGACACCGGCCTCTTCCGCAAGCCGGTGCTCCTCCCGGTCAGCGCGCTGGAGTGGGGCGAGGGCGCCCTGGTGCTCGGGGGATGGACCAACGCCCAGCTCAAGCTCCTTCCCCCCTACGACCCCGACGTCCCCCTCACCCGCGACGTGCTCGACGAGCTGGAGCGCGGCTTCCCCCGCTTCTACGGTGAATCGGGCGCGCTCCTCCCGCCCGCCGAGCCCGAGGGCGAGGCGCGCATCGTCCCCATGCGCGACGCGCGCGACTTCAAGCTGTCGAAGGGCGCGCCCGACCCCCGCGGCTGGACGGTGTTCGGCGCGGACAACGAGCGCGTGGGCACCGTGACCGACCTGCTGGTGGACGCCGCCGCCCTCAAGGTGCGCTACCTGGACGTGGACCTGGCCGACGACCTCTTCCGCCTGGTCGACGACCGCCACGTCCTCCTCCCGCTGGAGGCGGTGGAGCTGCGCGAGCGCGGGGAGGACGTGTGGGTGGCCGGGCTCACCGCCGCGGACCTGGGCCGGCTCCCCGCCTACCTCGGCGGCGCGGTGGACCCCGTCATCGAGCAGCGGGTGGGCGAGGCGTTCCGCCTGGCCTCTACCGAGAGGGTGGCGCCCGTCCCCGCGCACGACGTGCTCCCGCCGGACGAGGGGCCGCCGCCGCTGCCGGAACCGCCGCTCCCCCCGACGGAGCCTCCGCCCCCCCTGCTGGAGGCACCGCCACCGCTCCCGGGCGACCTGCCGCCGGACCCCGAGCGGGGGCCGCCCCCGCCGCCGGAGCGCTAGCCGCCGCGCGATGCGGGGAATAGAAAGATTGTCATTCCGAGCGAGGAATCTACTCTCCACGGCTGGTGCTTACCGGAGCGCCGGCTGAACCTGGCTGAACCGTGGTTCGTCGCGGCTGCCGCAACGGTGAGGCTGCCGCACCCGGCTCCCAGCCATGCCTCGGCCAGATTCTTTCGGCCCTGCGAGCACCGGCGCAGCGGTTGCTTCTCGGTGGCCGGGCGCTCAGAATGACAGGAAAGGTGTCGGAGCGCACTCGGCCAGCCCTGCAGTCGGCGAAGGCCGACTTCGCGTAGTCGTTGCCCGCGGTTTCAACCGCTGGGCTGTGTTTCATTCTCCAAAGGGGAGGACGATGAGCAGCCGCGAGCCCGACGGCCCCATCACCAGCCGCGAAGAGCTGAAGCGCTACCTCTGGGACGCGTGCGAGATCGAGCACCAGCTCATGATCCAGTACCTCTTCGCCGCATTCACCCTCAAGAAGCACCCCGACGCCACCTGCACTCCCGCGCAGTGGGAGTCGGTGCGGCGCTGGGGATCGCAGGTGATGATGGTGGCGCGCCAGGAGATGGAGCACCTGGCCCTGGCCAACGGCATCCTCACCGCCATCGCCGAGGACCCGTTCTTCGCCCGCGAGAACCTCCCGGTGCAGCCGCGCTACTTCCTGGGGCGCGAGCGCGCCCGCGACCACTCGCCGCGCGCCGCGGCAGGGCCGAAGAAGCGCAAGCCCGAGCCGGTCCCCTGCGACATCCCCTTCCTCTTCGAGCGCTTCAACCTGGACACGGTGGGCCGCTTCGTCTGCGCGGAGAGCCCCAGCTTCGACAGCCTGCTGCAGGCCCGCGAGCGCGTGGCCCACTGGTGCTTCGGGACCCCGGAGCACCCCTGCCGCGCCACCGCGCTGGCGGACTGGACGGGCGAGGGCGCCGCGAAGCTCCGCGCCGGTCCCGGCGGGCACCCGCTGCGGCTGTCGCGCACCCACCTGCCGCCGCCGCCCCTGCGCGCGGCCGTGCGGGGGAAGAAGGGGCAGGCCGAGGGCTTCCACCCCGGCTCCATCCAGGAGCTGTACGGCCGCATCCGCACGGCGCTGCACACGCTCCCGAACCTCTTCGTCGGGAACCCGAACCAGCAGGTGCAGGTGCTGGTGGAGTACCAGATCAACGTCACCCCCATCACCAGCCTGCAGATGGCCGACGTGGCCATCGACCTCATCGTGGAGGAGGGCGAGGGGATCGACGCGCCGCCGGGGTTCCAGAGCCACTATACCCGCTTCTACGAGGTGCGCGACGAGCTCGTCCGCCTGCAGCAGGAGAACCCTCGGTTCGACCCCGCGCTCCCCGTGGTCACCAACCCCGGGCCGGACAACATCTCGCTCCCGTACACGGTGCGCGTGCTCGACCTCTTCAACTACGCGTACACCACCCTGCTCTTCGTGCTCACCTCGCTCTACCGCAACTACGACTCGCAGGAGAGCGCGTACCCCTACTTCAGCACCGCGCTGCAGAACGTGGCCTTCGGCCCGTTCATGACCATGGTGCTGCGCCCGATCGCCGAGGTGCTGGTGCACCTGAAGGCGGAGAAGGGCGGCCGCGAGACGGCCGGGCCCAGCTTCCACCTGTCGCCCGAGGACGAGCGGGTGCTGTGGCCGCGCCAGCCGGACGCCGTGCAGCTCCCCGGCGAGCTGGTGGCGGGTCGGCAGGCCGCGCAGGCTCCCGAGCTGGCGGACATCGGCTTCTTCCTGGACCGGATGTCGGTGATCCTGGCGGAGGTGGAGGCGCTCTCCACCGAGCGGCGGCTGAAGGACCACCTGCTGGACCGGGAGCACGAGGCGTGGGCGAAGCGGCAGCTGGCCTTCGTCCACCAGAACGTGCACGCCACCGCCAACAACCTGCGCCGCATCTACCAGGTGGGCGAGATCAGCCAGTTCGTCATTCAGTATTGAGACGGGGGCAGGGTTTTTAAGTCCTGAGTCCTAAGTCCTAAGTCCTGAACTACGCAGGGACCGTGGACCGGGAGGACTCAGGACTCAGGACTCAGGACTCAGGACTATTTTCTTGGAGGCGCGATGAAGACGGCTGCGGCCACCGAGCGCGGAGGGCGGACCGGCGAGCGCATCGCCCAGTTCCTCCAGCTCGGCTTCCAGGGGTGGTTCATGTGCCGGATCGCCACCGACCCGGATCCCACCAACGAGCAGCGCGGCATCAGCGGCTACACCATGGCGCTGGCCAGCGAGCCCCCGCTCGACCAGGTCATCCGCCTGCAGCCGGGGCCCAAGGTCATCCTGCGTGAGCCCGGCGAGGCGATGGGGATCCGCGTGGGGGTGGACGTGAACAGCGTGCAGTTCAACGGCGCCCCCTACGCGCCCGGCGAGGACGCGCTGCTGGGGGCGAAGGTGGAGCTGACGGGCGCCAACCCGCCGTTCGAGGGGCCGATCTTCGACAGCCGCAACAACCTCGTCGGCTCCGACGACAACATGACCTTCGTGGTGAACCCGTTCCAGCTGGAGATCCGGGGGAAGGGGGTCACCATCCGCGCCGAGGACTACCTGAACCCGGCGGACCCGGAGCAGCCGATCTGGGAGATCGAGGACCCGGCCACCTACGCGCGCCGCCTGCCGGTGTTCAACGGCAGCTCGCAGGAGGTGATGGCGCTCACCAAGGTCTTCGACCAGGCCAACTACTTCCAGAGCCGGCTGCGCTTCCTGCGGCAGCGCAAGGCGGAGCTGGAGGCGCTGCGCCGGCCGAAGAAGCCGGACCCGGTGCTGGAGACGCGCATCCAGGAGCTGGAGACGCGCATCTACCAGATCGACTTCTGGTTCGAGCGCTTCCAGACCAAGCTGGAGTTCCAGCTCAGCTACGGCTTCCGCATCAACGGGCCGCAGGTGGTGGAGGACCGCCGCCGGCTGCTGCGGGGGACGGCGGACACCGCGCACCCGTGGCAGGTCGGCTTCTGGTTCGGGGGATGGGACGGGGACCTGCTGGTGGGCTACATGCAGGGGTCGCTGGGGATTCCCTTCCGCCCCGATCCCCAGGGGAGCTGAGCCCTACCGCTCGCGCCCGGGGCGGTGCACCTGCGTGGCCGAAGCCTGGTCGGTGGGCTTGATGATGATCTCGTCCACGTTGACGTGCGGCGGGCGGGTGACCACCCAGAGCACCGCGTCGGCGATGTCGTCGGCGGTCAGCGGCGTCATCCCCGCGTAGACGCGGTCCGCGCGCTCGCGGTCGCCGTCGAAGCGCACCACGCTGAACTCCGTCTCCACCATCCCCGGGTCCACCGTGCTCACCCGCACGCCGGTGCCCAGCAGGTCCATGCGCAGCCCGCGGGTGATGGCGCCCACCGCGTGCTTGGTGGCGCAGTAGACGGCGCCGCCCGGGTACACCTCGTGCCCGGCCACCGACCCCAGGTTCACCACGTGCCCCCGCCCGCGCGCCACCATCCCCGGCGTGACGGCGCGGGTGACGTAGAGCAGCCCCTTCAGGTTGGTGTCCACCATCTCGTCCCACTCTTCCGGGTCGCCCTCGTGCAGCTTGGCGAGGCCGCGCCCCAGCCCCGCGTTGTTCACCAGCACGTCCACCTCCGCCCACGCGGCCGGTAGCCCCGCGACGGCCCGGGACACCGCCCCCGCGTCGCGCACGTCCAGCTCCAGCGCCAGGCACTCGGCCCCGTGCGCGCCGCGCAGCTCGTCTTCCAGCGCGCGCAGCCG
>DASUNK010000271.1:0-3801 GCA_036277195.1 Longimicrobiaceae bacterium
ACGGGCGGGCGCTCGGTCCGATAGGAGCCTGTACGCACATGATGCAGCTGATTCGCAGCAACGCGGGGAAGTTCCTCGTCATTCCCATCATCGTCGCCTTCATCGCCTGGATGGTGGTGGAGATCGGGATGGACATCACCGGCGTGGGAAGCGGCGGCTACCGCCAGGGCGAGCTCGGGCGGGTGAACGACCAGCCGATCACCGCCCAGGCCTACCAGGCGGCCTACGACCAGATGTACCAGCGGCTGCAGCAGCAGACGGGCGGACAGGTGACGCCCGAGCAGGTCCGGATGCTGCGCGAGCAGGTGTGGGAGGAGCTGGTCAACGACGTGCTGATGCGCCAGGAGATGGCGCGCCGCGGCATCGGCGTGAGCGACGCGGAGATCCGCTTCGCCGCGCGCAACGTCCCGTATCCCCCGATCGCCAACGAGGAGATCTTCCTCACCAACGGCCAGTTCGACCTGAACAAGTACCACTCGTTCCTGGCCGGGCCCACGGTCGACGCCAACCTGCTCAACGAGATCGAGCAGTACTTCCGCAACGCCATCCCCCAGAGCAAGCTGGTGCGCGAGCTCAACGCCGGCCTCTGGGTGAGCGACGCGGAGCTCTGGCGCGCCTGGCAGGACCAGAACGAGACCGCGACGGTGGAGTACGTGGCGCTCGACCTGTCGCGGCTGGCCCCGGCCGAGCCGCAGGTGAGCGACGCCGAGGTGCGCGCCCACTACCGCGAGCACCAGGAGGAGTTCGACCGCGAGGAGAGCGCCCGCTTCACCGTGGCGTACCTCCCCAAGACGCTCACCCGGGCGGACTCGCTCTGGACGCTCCAGCGCGCGCAGCAGCTGCGGGCGGAGATCGTGGGCGGGGCCGACTTCGGCGAGGTGGCGGAGCGCGAGTCGAGCGACGAGGTCAGCGCCCGCCAGGGCGGCGACCTGGGCGAGTTCCGCAAGGGGCAGTTCGTGCCCGAGTTCGACGCGGCCGCCTTCTCGCTCCCGGTGGGCGAGGTCTCGGAGCCGGTGCTCTCCCAGTTCGGCTACCACCTGATCAAGGTGGAGTCGCGCACCGACAGCACGGCCCGGGCGCGCCACGTCCTGATCCCGATCCAGAAGTCCGACGCGGACCTGACGCGGCTCGACGCCAAGGCCGACTCGCTGGAGGAGCTGGCCCAGCGCCCCGGCACCGGGCTGGACCGGGCGGCGCGGCTGGTGGGCGCCACCGTGCGCCGCGGCGTCACCGTGAGCGACGGGGTGGCCTTCATCCCGGGGGTGGGGTCGGGGATCGAGGCGCTGGAGTGGGCGTCCGGCGAGGCCACCGCCCGGGACGCCCCGGCGCGCCCGATCAGCGAGGTGATGGAGACGGACCAGGCCATGTACCTGGTGCAGCTCGAGTCGTACCACCCCAAGGGGCGGATGACGCTGCGCGAGGCCACGCCGCAGATCCGCCGCGAGCTGATCCTGCAGAAGAAGCGCGAGGCGGCGAAGGTCGAGGGTCGGAAGCTGGTGGCGGCGGTGCGGGGCGGGCAGACGCTGGCGCAGGCGGCCGCCGCGCGGGGGCTGCAGGTGCAGACGGCGGGCCCCTTCACCCGGGTGGCGCAGAACCCGATCTTCGGGCAGGCGAACGCGGCCATCGGGGCGGCGTTCGGCACGCCGGTGGGCCGGGTGAGCGACGTGGTGGAGACGCCGGCGGGGCTGTTCATCATCCGCCCCACGGCGCGGACCCAGGCGGACCGGCGGGGGTGGGAGGCGCAGAAGGAGAGCCAGCGCCAGGCCACCACCTTCCAGCTGCAGCAGGAGGCCTACCAGCGCTGGATGGCGAGCGTGCGCGCGGAGGCCGAGATCGTGGACAACCGCGACCAGGCCTTCAGCGGCGCCTGAGCGACCGGATCGTCGGAACGACGAAGCGCCCCGCCTCCTCGCATGCAGAGGAGGCGGGGCGGCTCGCTTCATGGACCTTCCAACCCTACGACTGGTCCGCCCCCAGGCGGCGCCGGCGCCGCGCGTTCCACAGGTAGTACACCGGGATCCCCAGCAGCACGATGAAGAGCCCGGCGAAGGTGTACACCGGCCGGGCGAAGAGCAGGATCACCGCGATCGACAGGCACGCGAGCAGGTAGAGCGCCGGGATCAGCGGGTAGCCGAACGCCCGGTACGGCCGCTCCAGGTCCGGCCGCTTCCGCCGCAGCGCGAAGAGCGCCAGGATGGTCGCCACGTAGAAGACCAGCGCCGCGAACACCACGTAGTCCAGCAGCTGCCCGTACGTCCCCGTCAGCGTCAGCAGCGCCGTCCACACCCCCTGCACCCCCAGCGCCCACACCGGCACGTGCGTCGCCGGCGAGATGCGCCCCGCCGGCTCGAAGAAGAGCCCGTCGCGGGCCATGGCGTAGAACACCCGCGCCCCCGCCAGGATCAGCCCGTTGATGCAGCCGAAGGTGGAGATCAGGATGGCGCCCGCCATCAGGTACGACCCCACCGGCCCGAACATCTCCTGCAGCGCCAGCGTCCCCACCCGGTCCTCCGGCGCCGTCTGGATCTCCGACAGCCGCAGCACCGACAGGTAGGCCACGTTCGCCAGCACGTAGAGCAGGCACACGCCCCCGGTGCCGAGCGCCAGCGCCAGCGGCAGGTTGCGCTGCGGGCGGTGCACCTCGGCCGCCGCGAAGGTCACGTTGTTCCACGCGTCCGCCGAGAAGAGCCCCCCCACCATCGCCGCGCCGAAGGCCAGCACCAGCGCGGGGAGCACCAGCTCCAGCCCCAGGAAGCTCACCGCCTGCGACCCCGAGGTGGTGTCCGCCCAGAGCGCCCCGAAGTTGGAGCGGATGGCGTCCGCGTTGCGCCCCACGGTGACGCCCAGCACGACCAGCCCCAGCAGCGCCGCCGTCTTGGAGACGGTGAAGATGTTCTGGATCCACTTGGCCTCGCGCAGCCCGCGCATGTTCACCAGCGTCAGCAGCGCGATGACCGCGATCCCCACCACCCGCTGCGGCGAGAGCCCCAGCTCGATCTCGCCCCCCGGCATGGGGAGCTTGCCGAAGGAGACGAAGAGCTCCGGCGACACGGCGGGGACGAACACCCCCAGGAAGCGGGAGAACGCCACCGCCACCGCCGCGATCGTCCCCGTCTGGATCACCAGGAAGAGCGTCCAGCCGTAGAGGAAGCCGGTGAGCGGGCCCAGCCCCTCGCGCAGGAAGACGTACTGCCCCCCCGCGCGGGGCATGGCCGCCGCCAGCTCGCCGTACGAGAGGGCGCCGAAGACGGTGATGAGGGCCGTGGCCACCCACACCGCCAGCAGCCCGCCGGGCGAGTTCATCTGGCGGGCGATGTCGGCCGAGACGATGAAGATCCCCGAGCCGATCATGGACCCCACCACCAGCATGGTGGCGTCCAGGAGGGTGAGGCCTTTGCGGAACTCGGTTTCGGAGGAGGCGCCGGGGGCGGGGGGGGGCGGGGCGATGGTTGACATGCGCTCCTGGGGGCAGGGGGGCTAGATGTCGAACTCCAGGCGGTGCTTCACCTCCACGGGACGGTTCCCCGCGTCCCGCGCGGGGTAGAACTTCCACTCCAGGGAGCGCCGGCGCAAGCTCTCGTCGTAGCGGCGGTCGCCGCTGGAGCGGGTGATCTCGGCCTCGCGCACCCGGCCGGCGGGGTCGATGGTGAGGGTGACCTCCACCGTGCGGCCGCGCAGGGCGCGCGGCGCGTCGGGGGGGATGAGGAGGAGCTCGGCGCGGGGCATGCTGGTGCCCCCCTCGCCGCGGCCGGTGCCCGGCCCCTCTCCGGAGCCCACGCCGCCGCCGTCGCCGCCGCCGGT
>DASUNK010000272.1:0-2524 GCA_036277195.1 Longimicrobiaceae bacterium
ACGCCCGAGGGGCAGAGGAAGCACTTGAAGCCGAAGACGCCGGCCTCCCAGAGAGGCCGCAGGTCGGGCGCGTTGCCGGGGACCACGCCGCCCCAGAATCCCACGTCCACCCAGCATTTCCCCTCCGCCGCCGCGAGCTTGGCCTCGAGCGCGGCGACGTCGGTGGTGGCGGGGACGGCGTTGAGGGGCATGTCGACGAGGGTCGTCACCCCTCCGGCCGCGGCGGCGCGGGTGGCGGTCTCGAACCCCTCCCACTCCGTGCGCCCGGGCTCGTTGACGTGCACGTGCACGTCCACCAGGCCGGGGAGCGAGACGTCGGGCATGCGACAAAGCTACCATTCGCCTGCGTATTCCAGGCGGTACGGGTGGGCCGCCGCCGCCAGGTGCTGGTAGCGCAACCGGGTCAGCTGGCGCACGTGCAGCAGGTCGTGCGCGAGCCATGCCGCCAGCAGGTCGCCGGCGCTGACGCGGCCGCGCGGGTGCTCGTACACGGCGTCGAGGTCGGGGGATTCGAGGCCCCGCAGCCACTCGACCGACTGCCGCCGCTCGGCCAGGAAGCGGTCCAGCGACTCGTCGAGGTCGCGCTCGGCGTAGCCCCGCGCCGCCACCCATCCCTCCGGGTCGATCTTCGGCCAGCGCTCGCCGGGGCGGTGCAGCGTGTAGTCCAGCCGCTGGCGGAAGTCCTCGCGCTCCTCGTCGTGGAGGTGGTTGACCACCTCCAGGATCGACCACTTCTCCGGCGCGGGCTTCCAGCGCGCCTGCTCGCCGTCGACGCCGCGGGCGAGCGCCTCGATGGCCTTCGCGGTCGCTTCCAGCCGCCGGGCCGCGGCCTCAGGCTCCATCGCTCCACCACTGGCCGAGCAGGTTCGCCGCCACCCGCCGCCGGTACTCGGCGGTGGAGCGCACGTCGTCGATCGGGTGGATCTCGTCGAGCAGCACCCGCTGCGCCTCCTCGAGGGTGGCGCCGCCGGCGAGCGCCTCCTCGGTGAGCGGCAGGCGGACCACGGTGGGTCCCACGCTCCCCAGCGAGACGCGCGGGCGGTCCGACTTCACCGCCGCCATCATCACCTTGCTGATGGCCTGCGCGGCGCGCGTGCCCACCTTCCGGAACCACTGCGCGCCCTCCACCGGCGGCACCTCGATCGCCACGATCAGCTCGTCCGGGCGCATCACCGTCTGCCGGTAGCCCGTGTAGAAGCCGTCGAAGGGGACGCGCCGCTCGCCGTCCACACTGCGCAGCACCACCACCGCCTCGGCCACCGCGAGCACCGGCAGCGTGTCGCCCGCGGGCGAGGCGTTGGCCACGTTCCCGGCCAGCGTGCCCCGGTTCTGGATCTGCACGCCGCCCACCTCGCGCGCCGCCGCCACCAGCATCGGCAGCCGCGCGTTCACCTCGGGCGAGCGGACGATGTCGGTGTGCGTGGCGAGCGCGCCGAAGGAGAGCGTGCCGCCGTCGCGCAGGGAGATGCCGCGCAGCTCGCGCAGCCCCCACAGGTCCACGAAGCGCGTGGCCGGCAGCGTGCCGAAGTTGAGCCCCACGTACACGTCGGTGCACCCGGCCAGCGGCACCAGCGGGCCCTCGTCGCGCAGCAGGCGGAGCGCCTCGTCCAGGGTGCGGGGACGCAGCAGGTCCAGCCCCGAGAGGGCCGTCCTCATGCGGGCCCTCCCTCCTCGCCCGCGGCGAAGAGGACGGCGCGGTAGATGGCCTCGTAGCCGGTGCAGCGGCAGAGGTTGCCGGCCAGCCCGACGCGCACCTCCTCCAGCGTGGGATTGGGGCCCAGCGCCAGGGCGGCCATGATCATCCCCGGGGTGCAGATGCCGCACTGCGCGCCGCCCACCTCGGCGAAGGTGCGCTGCAGCGGGTGGTCGCCGCCGAGCCCCTCGATGGTGCGCACCTCCGCGTCCGCCACCTGGGCGAAGGGGACCAGGCAGGCGCACACGGGCTCGCCGTCCACCAGCACGGTGCAGGCGCCGCACTCGCCCTCGCCGCACCCTTCCTTGGTGCCGGTGAGGCCGCACTCCTGGCGCAGCACGTCCAGCAGGCGCTTCATGGGATGCGCCTCCACCTCCACCGCCGCGCCGTTCAGCTTGAAGTGCATTCGTGCGGGATCGTCGAAGGTTGTGTGCAGCCCCTCGCCCGGGTGCCGTTGAAGCCTCGCGCGGTTTGCGAGGCTTTCCGTCGTCGTAGCCGCGGGTTTACCCGCCCGGCGGGGAGAGGCGCGATGCGAGCATCAGCGTCTCGGGGACGGCGGGGATCTCGCGCACGTCCAGCCCCGCGTGGCGGATGGCGTTCACCACCGCCGGGGCGGGCCCGTCGATCGGCATCTCCCCCACCCCCTTGGCCCCGAACGGCCCGTAGCGCGACGGGTTCTCCAGCACCACCACCTCCATCGGCGGCGTGTCGAGCGTGGTGGGGATGGTGTAGTTGGTGAGCTGCGCGTTCGCCATCCCGCCGCCCCGCATGACGACCTGCTCCAGCAGCGCGAAGCCCAGCCCCTGCGCGCTGCCGCCCTCGATCTGGCCG
>DASUNK010000273.1:0-3503 GCA_036277195.1 Longimicrobiaceae bacterium
CACGCCGGACATGCGGCTCCACGATGGCGCGGTTGCGCACGGTGGTGTGCGACAGGTCGTTCCATCCCTTCAGCTCTACCCCCGTCCCGATCCAGCTCTCGATGATGCGGCACCCCGGACCCACCACCGTCTCGTCGCCGATGACGGTGCGCCCCTCCAGCACCACGCCCGGGTAGACCACGGTGTCGCGCCCCGTGCGCACGTCCACGTCCACCAGCACCGACTCGGGGAGGAGGAAGGTGGTGCCGCCCTCCATCAGCGCGCGCACCAGCCGGTCGCGGACGTGCCGCGAGGCCCGCGCCAGCTCCGCGCGGCTGCGCACCGCGAAGGCGGCCGGCTCCGCCCGGCACCGCAGCTCCGGCCCCACGGCGGGGAGCGCCTCCAGCCCGCCGCCGGCGCGCAGCAGCGCGCACGCCTCCGGGCCGGTGAGCCAGGCCGCCAGGGCGATCCCTTCCGCGTCCGCCAACACGATGCCGACGGGGCCGGCCACCAGCCGGTCGAGGGCCTCGCCCAGGGCGGGCGCGGCCGCGTCCACGGCCAGCACCGGGAAGTCGGCGGAGACGCCCGCGGCGTGCACGGCGGCGGGCAGGTCCGCCGCCTCGCGGGGGACCACGTGCACCGCCACCGGGAGGTCGGCGAAGAGGTCGGAGGCCAGCTCGGGGCCAGCCACCAGCACCAGGCGCTCCGGCGCCGGGCGCAGCGCGGCCAGGGCGTGCAGGGTGTGCCAGGCCAGGGGGCGCCCGGCCAGGGGATGGAGATAGGTGGAGAGCCTGGAGCCCAGGCGATCGCTCCCGGGCTCGGCCAGCGCCAGGGCGATCCCGGTCCAGGAGGTCACGGCCCCCGTCCCCTCCTCAGGAAGGGAGGACCCGGAGCTGCTCTCGCGAGATGCGGTTCTGCTCGTCAACGAAGATCACCACCGGGCGGTATCCCTCCAGCTCCGCCTCGTCGTACTGGGCGTAGCTGATGATGATAACCTTGTCGCCCGGGTGCGCCAGTCGTGCCGCGGCCCCGTTCAGGCAGATCTCGCCCCGCCCGGGCTCGCCGGTGATGACGTACGTCTCGAAGCGCGCCCCGTTGTTCACGTTCACCACGGCCACCTGCTCGTACTCCAGCAGGTCCGCGGCCTCCATCAGCACGGGGTCGATGGTGATGGACCCCACGTAGTTGAGATCCGCCCCGGTCACGGTGGCCCGGTGGATCTTCGACTTGCACATGGTCCGGAGCATCGGCCCTCTATCCTTGGAGTATGGCGTTGTCGATCAGCCGCGTGCGCCCCACCCGGGCCGCCACCGCGCAGACCACGCCGGGGGCGGCGCGCCGCACGGGCTCCAGGGTGCGCGGATCGACCACCTCCGCGTACTCGGGCTCCACGCCGGGGACCGACAACGCGTTCCAGAGCGCGGCGCGGAGGAGTTCCGCGTCCGCCTCGCCCGCCGCGACGCGCGCGCGGGCGCCCTCCAGCGCGCGGGGGAGCGCCAGGGCGCGCTCCCGCTCCTCGCGCGACAGGTACACGTTGCGCGAGCTCATGGCCAGGCCGTCCGGCTCGCGCACGATCGGCGCCACCTCCACCCGCACGCCCAGGTCCAGGTCCTCGGCCATGCGGCGGATGAGGGTGGCCTGCTGGTAGTCCTTCTGCCCGAAGACGGCCACGTCCGGGGCGAAGATGCCGAAGAGCTTGCACACCACCGTCAGCACGCCGCGGAAGTGCCCCGGGCGCGAGGCGCCGCAGAGCCGCCCGGCCAGCCGCTCGTCCGGCACCACCGCCACCCCCGGCTCGCCGTCCGGGTACATCTCGGCCGCGGAGGGGACGAAGACCAGGTCCACCCCGCGCGAGGCGGCGAGCGCCAGGTCGCGCTCCAGGTCGCGCGGGTAGCGGTCCAGATCCTCGCCGGGGCCGAACTGCAGCGGGTTGACGAAGATGGACATCGCCACCCACCCGGCGTCCTCGCGGGCCCGGTCCACCAGCGAGAGGTGCCCCTCGTGCAGGTAGCCCATGGTGGGCACCAGCCCGATTCCCTTCCCCGCGGCGCGCGCCTGGCGCACGGCCCGCCGGACCTCGGCCCTGGTCTCCACCACCCGCACGGCCGCGGGCGCCTCGCGCAGCCGCGTGCTCATGCGAAGGTGTGCTCCGCGCCGGGGTAGTCCTGCGCCTTCACCGCCCGCACGTACGCCTCCACCCCCGCGGTGGCGGCCTCGCCCACCTCGGCGAAGCGCCGCAGGAAGCGCGGCTGGAAGCCGGCGTTCAGCCCCAGCATGTCGGGGAGCACCAGCACCTGCCCGTCGCACTCCGCCCCCGCGCCGATGCCGATGGTGGGGACGGAGAGCGTGGCGGTGATCTCTGCCGCCAGCGGCCCCGGCACCAGCTCCAGCACCACCGCGAAGGCGCCCGCCTCCTCCAGCCGCCGCGCCTCCTCCGCCACCCGCGTCCCGTCGCCGTCGCGCCCCTGCACCCGCACGCCGATCTGGTTGACCGCCTGCGGGGTGAATCCCACGTGCCCCATCACCGGGATGCCCGCCTCCACCAGCGCCCGCACGGTGCAGGCGATGGACTGGGAGCCGCCCTCCAGCTTCACCGCGGCGGCGCCCGTCTCCTGGAGCACGCGCCCGGCGTTGCGGAGCGCCTCCTCGCGGGAGACCTGGTAGGTGAGGAAGGGGAGGTCGACGACCAGGAGGGCCCGCTCCACGCCCCGGCGCACGGCCCGGGCGTGGTGGATCATGTCGTCGAGGGTGACGGGAAGGGTGGACTCGAGCCCGAGCACGACCTGCCCGAGCGAGTCTCCGACCAGCACGACGTCCACGCCCGCGCCGTCCACCAGGCGGGCGAAGAGGAAGTCGTAGGCGGTGAGCGCGGCGATTTTTTCGCCACGGCGCTTCATCTCGCGGAGGTCGGGTACGGTGACCCGCCGCGCGCCATTCCCGCGTTGTGTGGACATCCGAAGACCAGCCTCCCGGACCCGGCCTCCACGACGCCGCCGGGTCGTTGCATGTCCGTGGCAGCGGGTTGACGCGCCCGGAAATTACGGGAATGTTGCAGGTGTGTCAAACCCGATCCGCTACGATCCCCCCCTGGTCCGCGCGCTGGCGGTGGAGCTCTCCGCGCGGCTCGCCGGTCGCGCGGCGCACCCGCTCCCCCTCTTCGAGACGGACCTCTCGGCCACCCTCCTGCTGGACGGGGGCGAGGCGCTGCGCTTCGACCTGCATCCGCGGCGCGGGTGGGCGCGGGTGATCCGAACGGAAGGACGGGAGTTCGAGCGGACGAGAGAGCGCGCGGAGGGGGCGGAGGCGTCGGCGCGCGTCGCCCGCGTCTGGGCGCCGGCGGACGAGCGGCTGCTGCGGGTGGAGCTGCGCGAGGGGAACCGCTTCCGCGGGGGCGAGCGCACGCTGGTGGTGGAGCTGCACACCAACCAGTGGAACGCGGTGCTGGTGGACGCGCGCGACGGGCGGGTGGTCTCGGTGCTGCGCCCCCGCGAGGCGGGCGGCCGCGTGCTGCGCCCCGGCGCGGC
>DASUNK010000274.1:0-7055 GCA_036277195.1 Longimicrobiaceae bacterium
CTGGAGAGCACCACCTACCCGGGCACCACCCGCGAGGTGCTCCTCCCGATCCTGGAGGACTCGGGGCTCACCGCCGGGGAGGACTTCTTCGTCTGCTTCTCCCCCGAGCGGGTGGACCCCGGCAACGCCGTCTGGCACACCCGCAACACCCCCAAGGTCATCGGCGGCGTGACGCCGGCGTGCGCCGCGGCCGGGCAGGCCCTCTACGGGCGCGTCTTCGACCGGCTGGTGCCGGTGGAGAGCGCCGAGGCGGCCGAGCTGGTGAAGGTCTACGAGAACACCTTCCGCATGATCAACATCGCCCTGGCCAACGAGCTGGCGCAGGCGTGCGACAAGCTGGGGGTGGACGTGTGGGGGGTGCTGGACGCGGCGGGGACCAAGCCCTTCGGCTTCATGAAGTTCACCCCGGGCCCGGGGCTGGGCGGCCACTGCATCCCGCTCGACCCGCACTACCTCGCCTGGAAGATGCGCACGCTGGCCTTCCGCACCCGCATGATCGAGCTGGCCAGCGAGATCAACGCCGAGATGCCCGGCTTCGTGGTGCGCAAGGTGGGCGACGCGCTCAACGACGACTCCAAGCCGATGAAGGGGAGCCGGGTGCTGGTGCTGGGGATCGCCTACAAGAAGGACATCGCCGACCTGCGCGAGAGCCCGGCGCTGGAGATCATCCACCTGCTGCAGGAGAAGGGGGCGGTGGTCTCCTACCACGACCCCTTCTGCCCGGTGATCGTGGACGACGGCCACACCCCGATCGCGGGGCTACCGCTGCGCAGCGTGGAGCTGACCCCGCAGGCGCTGGAGGCGGCCGACGCGGTGGTGGTGGTGACCGACCACTCCGAGATCCCCTACCCGCTGGTGGCCGACCGGGCCCGCCTGGTGGTGGACAGCCGCGGGGTGATGCGCGGCACCCGGGGGTACGCGCGCATCGTGGGGCTCTCCGGGCAGCAGGACGGCTGGACGGACGTGCGCGACCTGGAGGCCGCGGACTGAGGGGCGCACCCCGGGCCCCCGCCCAGGAGCGCACCCGCACGCGCGCGCCGGACGGCCTGCCTTCCGGCGCGCGCCGTTTCGACACGACGAACCCGAACGGGAAGACGCCGAGCACATGCAAATCGCGGTCGTAGGGACTGGGTACGTGGGGCTGGTGGCCGGCGCCTGCCTGGCCGAGACGGGGAACGACGTGGTCTGCGCCGACATCGACGCCGGGAAGATCGCCCGGCTCGAGCGCGGCGAGATCCCGATCTACGAGCCCGGGCTGGAGCCGCTGGTGGAGCGCAACCTGCGCGAGGGGCGGCTGGCCTTCACCACCGACGTGGCGCGCGCCGTGCGCGAGGCCGAGATCGTCTTCATCGCCGTGGGCACGCCCCCGGGCGAGGACGGCTCGGCGGACCTGCAGCACGTCCTGCGCGTGGCCGAGACCATCGGCCGCAACCTCACCGCGGAGGGCCCGGAGAAGATCGTCATCACCAAGAGCACCGTCCCGGTGGGGACGGCGGCCAAGGTGCGCGAGGCCATCCGCCGCCACACCGACCTCCCCTTCCACGTCTGCTCCAACCCGGAGTTCCTCAAGGAGGGCGCGGCGGTCCAGGACTTCATGAAGCCCGACCGGGTGGTGGCGGGGGTGGACTCGGAGTACGCCCGCGAGCGGCTGGCCGAGCTCTACGCGCCCTTCGTGCGCACGGGGAAGCCGGTCATCTTCATGGACCTGGCCTCGGCCGAGATCACCAAGTACGCGGCCAACGCCATGCTGGCCACCCGCATCTCCTTCATGAACACCATCGCCGCGCTCTGCGAGCGGGTGGGGGCGGACGTGGCGCTGGTGCGGCAGGGGATCGGCTCGGACGAGCGCATCGGGCCCGCCTTCCTCTTCGCCGGCATCGGCTACGGCGGGAGCTGCTTCCCCAAGGACGTGAAGGCGCTGGTGCACACGCTCCAGCGCTGCGGGGTGGACCCGTCGATCCTGGAGGGGGTGGAGCGGGTGAACGCGGCGCAGAAGTCGGTGCTGGTGGAGCGGGTGTGCGCCCGCTACGGCGACGACCTCAGCGGGCGCACCTTCGCGGTGTGGGGGCTCTCCTTCAAGCCCGAGACCGACGACATGCGCGAGGCCCCCTCGCTCAACGTGGTGCGCGGGCTGTGCGAGCGCGGGGCGCGGCTGCGCGCGCACGACCCCGAGGCCCGCCACGAGGCGGGGCGCTACTTCGCGGACCTGCTGGAGACGGGGGCGCTCTCGCTCTGCGAGCGCAACTACGACTGCCTGGACGGGGCCGACGCGCTGCTGGTGCTCACCGAGTGGGCGCCGTACCGGGTGCCGGACTTCGAGCGGATGCGCGCGGCGCTGAAGGAACCGGTGGTCTTCGACGGGCGCAACCTGTGGGAGCCGGAGCGCATGGCCGAGCTGGGCTTCCACTACGCCTCCGTCGGGCGCCCGGCGGTGGCGCCGGAGCCGGCGGCGGCGCACTGAGGCGGGGCGGCAGATGCGCGTGCTTATCACCGGCGCGGCGGGGTTCCTGGGCTCGCACCTGTGCGACCGCTTCCTGGCGGAGGGGCACGGGGTGATCGGGATGGACAACTTCATCACCGGCCACCCGGACAACCTGGCCCACCTGACGGGGAACTCGGACTTCCTCTTCGTCCAGCACGATGTCACCAACTTCACCTACGTGGAGGGGCCGCTCGACGGGGTGCTGCACTTCGCCTCGCCGGCCAGCCCGGTGGACTACCTGGAGCAGCCGATCCCCACGCTCAAGGTGGGGTCGCTGGGGACGCACAAGGCGCTGGGGCTGGCCAAGGCCAAGGGCGCGCGCTTCCTGCTGGCCTCCACCAGCGAGGTGTACGGCGACCCGCAGGTGCACCCGCAGCCGGAGAGCTACTGGGGGCACGTGAACCCGGTGGGGCCGCGCGGCGTGTACGACGAGGCCAAGCGCTTCGCCGAGGCCATGACCATGGCCTACCACCGCTACCACGGGATGGACACGCGCATCGTGCGCATCTTCAACACCTACGGCCCCCGCATGCGCCCGGGCGACGGGCGGGTGGTGAGCAACTTCATCGTGCAGGCGCTGCGCGGCGACCCGCTCTCGCTCTACGGCGACGGGAGCCAGACGCGCTCCTTCTGCTACGTGGACGACCTGATCGAGGGGATCTACCGCCTCTTCCGCTCGCAGCGGGTGGACCCCACCAACGTGGGGAACCCGCACGAGTTCACCGTGCGCGCGCTGGCCGAGCTGGTGCTGGAGCTCACCGGGAGCGGCTCGCCGCTGGAGGAGCACCCGCTCCCGGTGGACGACCCCAAGGTGCGCCGGCCGGACATCACGGTGGCGCGGGCGGTGCTGGGGTGGGAGCCCGCCGTGGGGCTGCGCGAGGGGCTGGAGCGCACCATCCCCTACTTCCGCCGGGTGATGGAGGACACGCACGCCGTGGCGCGCACGCTCTGAACGTTCCCGCCGGCTTCGGGATGATCGACTTTCACAACCACCTGGTCCCGGGCGTGGACGACGGGGCGGCGGACCTGGACGAGTCGCGCACCGCCCTGGAGACCTTCCGCGCCCAGGGGGTGCACACCGTCATCACCACCCCCCACTACCCCGCCTCGCTCGCGGCGCGCCCGGAGGCGCTGGCGAGCTTCTTCGCCGCGCTCGACCCGGCGTGGGAGCGGCTGCGCGCCCTGGCCGCGGCCGAGTTCCCGGACCTGCGCCTGGAGCGCGGGGTGGAGGTGAACCTCGACCTCCCCCAGCCCGACCTCTCCGACCCGCGGCTGCGGCTGGCCGGCACCCGCTTCGTGCTCTGCGAGTTCCCCTTCATGGCGGTGCCGCCCAACAGCGCGCAGGTGCTCTTCGACCTCACCATCCTGGGGTGGACGCCGGTGGTGGCCCACCCCGAGCGCTACGGCAACCTGGACGAGGCGCTGCACGCCGCGGACGAGTGGCGGCGCGCCGGCGCGCGGCTGCAGGTGAACTGCGGCTCGCTGCTGGGGCGCTACGGGCCGCAGGCGCACCGGCTGGCCTGGGGGCTGTTGAGGGAGGGATGGGCGGACTATCTTTGCAGCGACTACCACGCCCGCGGCACCTGCCACGTGGCCGCCTGCCGCGCGGAGCTCGAGAAGGCGGGCGGCGCCGAGCAGGCGCGCCTGCTGAGCGAGGAGAACCCCGCCCGGCTGCTGGCCGGCGAGGCGCCGCTCCCCGTGCCGCCGCTGCGCGCCGAGCCGCGCCCCTTCTGGCGCCGCCTCCTGGGCGGCGGCCGCGCCTGACCTGCCACGCCCGCCGATGACGGACTCCACCTCCCCGCGCGCGCCGGACGGCGTGCCCCTGCGGACGCCCCGCATCATCCCCAAGCCCTGGGGGCGCGAGGTGTGGTACGCCCACGAGGAGCGCTACGCCGGGAAGATCCTGGAGGTGACGCGGGGCCACGCCCTCTCGCTGCAGAAGCACGAGCGGAAGCAGGAGACGATGTACCTGCACTCCGGCCGGCTCCGCTACCACTTCAACGGGGTGGAGTTCGAGATGGAGCCGGGGGAGTGCATCACCATCCGCCCGGGCGACGTCCACCGCATCGAGGCGCTGGAGGATTCCGTCATCCTCGAGGTGAGCACGCCGGAGCTGGACGACATCGTCCGGCTGGAGGACCGGTACGGGCGGAGCTGACGGGTGCGAAGTGCGAAGTGCGAAACCGACGCGGGCGGGGCATCATGCTGGGCTTCACCCGTCATCGGAGTCACACATGAGACGCATCATCAAGCTCGTGATCCTGGCGCTGGCGGCGGCTGCCGGCGCGTGCGCCTCGGCCGGCGGCGGCAGCGGGGGCGAGCAGCGGCTGCCGCTCTCGGCCGCGGTGGACTCGGTGGCGCTGGTGGAGGCGCTGCGGCGCATCCCGGCGCCCGACCCGTCCTGGTTCAACGTGTTCCGGGTGGAGTTCGACTCGGCGGGGCGCCCCGAGCCGGTGGAGGCGGTGTCGCGCCGGCTGCCGGACTCGTACGCCCTGCCGGTGGCGAACCTGATCACCGCCCACCTCCGGCCGCAGCCGCCGCGCCGCCGCCCGTTCGCCGCGCTGGTGCGGGTCGTGGCCGGCCCCGATCCGCGGCTGGAGATGCCCGACTTCCGCGAGCGTCCGCCGCTGCTGATCAACCGCGACTGGCTGGGGTCGCAGATGAGCGAGCTGGCGCAGCACGCGGTCGAGGCAGGGCCCACCTTCCCCGCGGGCGGGGCGCAGGTCATCGTCAAGATGCGGGTAGAGGAGGACGGCACCGTCTCCTCGGCCGCGGTGGTGCGGTCGTCCGGCTTCCCCACGCTCGACCTGCGCGCCGTGGAGATCGTTCGCCAGGGACGCTTCCGCCCCGCCACGCTGGACGAGCACCCCGTGCGGGTCTGGGTGAGGCTCCCCCTGTCGATCGTGGTCCCTCGACCGTGAACCACGCGGAACTTGCGGTGTAGCAACCGCTTCCCCGATCCCGATCTCCCTCTACCGGGCAGTTCCCCATGGCGAAGCGCCGCTCCACCTTCCCCCTGTTCGTGCTCGCCGTCTTCGCGCTGGCGGCGTGGATGTACTTCAGCCCGTACCTGGCCCTGCGCAAGCTGCAGCGGGCCGCCGAGGCCGGCGACACCCGCGCCATGAACGAGCTGGTGGACTTCCCGGCCCTGCGCGAGAGCGTGAAGCAGGAGGTGCGCTCGGCGGTGGCCGGCGGGATCTCGTCGGAGGGCGAGCGCAACCCCGCGGCCGCGCTGGCCGGCGTCTTCGCCGGGATGCTGGCCGCCCCGATGGTGGACGCCTTCGTGACCCCCACCGGCATCGCGGCGCTCACCCGCGGCGAGCGCCCGGACCAGGCGCGCGAGCGCGACGGCGAGGGCGAGGGCGAGGGCCCCGACCGCCCCCGCGCGCTGGAGGAGGTGGACATCCACCGCGGCTACGAGGGGTGGAACACCTTCGTGGTGGGGTACAGCGACAAGGAGAGCGGCAAGGAGCGGGTGTCGCTGGTGCTGCGCCGCGACGGCCTGGCCGGGTGGAAGCTCTCCGGCGTGCGCCTGGGCGCGGACGGCGAGCGGTAGGCCGCGGGCGGCGGGCACGTCGTCGGCACGAGAGGGCACGGGGCGGAAGCTCCGTGCCCTCTTCCGCTTCCGGGTGTGGCCCCGCCCGCCGCCGGGCCCTATCTTCTCCCGCATGGTCTCGCTCTTCGACATCCTGGGGCCCACCATGGTGGGGCCGTCGTCGTCGCACACCGCCGGCGCCTGCCGGCTGGGGCTGATGGCCCGCGCCATCAGCGGCGGGACGCCGGAGCGCGCCCTCATCCGCCTGCACGGCTCCTTCGCCGCCACCGGCGAGGGGCACGGCACCCACCGCGCCCTGGTGGGCGGCCTCATCGGCCTGCAGCCCGACGACCTGCGCCTGCGCGACGCCTACGACGCGGCCCGCGCCGCCGGGCTGGAGTGGGAGTTCGAGGAGGTGGACCTGGGCGAGGAGGCGCACCCCAACACCGCCCTCATCCGGGTGGAGCGCGGCGGCGAGACGGTGGAGATGCGCGGCGCCTCGCTGGGGGGCGGGCGCATCGAGGTCACCGAGGTGGACGGCTTCGCCGTCTCGCTGGGGGGCGACTACCACACCCTGGTGCTGCTGGCGCACGACGAGCCGGGGACCATCCACGCGGTGACGGGGATCACGGCCGCACACGGCGTGAACCTTGCCACCATGCGGGTGGACCGCACCGGCCGCCACCAGGACGCGATGATGACGATCGAGGCCGACGAGCCGATCTCGGACCGCGTGCTCGCGGCCATCCGCACCTTCCCGTGGCTGCGCTGGGTGCGGATGATCCCCAAGATCTCCTGATGCACCGCTCCCTCGAGTCGCTGATCGCCGACGCCGAGCAGTCGGGGCGCCCCCTGCCGCAGGTGGTGCTCGACGCCGAGGTGCGCGAGAAGGGGGCCGACCCGGCGCAGGTGCGCGCCCGCATCGCCCGCACGCTGGCGGTGATGCGCTCGGCGGTGGACGAGGGGCTGAAGGGCGAGGTGCGCTCGCACTCGGGGCTCACCGGCGGGCGCGCCCGCCTCCTCTGGGAGAACGGGCCG
>DASUNK010000275.1:0-4544 GCA_036277195.1 Longimicrobiaceae bacterium
GTGCGCGAAACGGCGGCGGGGCGCGGAGGGCGGCCGGGCACCTGTCCCGGCAGCGGCAGGCACTCCTCCGTCCCCGGTCGGGCGGAGGTGACGAGCGAATCGAGCATGGACGCGGCCTGTGCAGCCGCTGGAGCGGGAACGAGCAGAGCGGCGGCCGCCAGGAGCGCGCACCCTGCGCGCAAAGCCAAGGAGTGGATCATGATAGGATCTCCGGATCGTGAGATGACGAGGCATTGTGGGTGGAAAACGAACGGACTCTCCCGGCGGTAGTTGCCGGGACTCTGGATGTGCACGAACAGGAAGGCGGGAAAACGTTCGGGTCGGGTAAGACGGTGACCCAGGGTGGCGCGCCACTGCGGAACGCAACCGCTATGCCCTCAGGACCTCGGAGGTTCCCATAACTGGCAAATACATTGTCTACAAAGGATTGGGACGAGGGTGGCCCTTCGGTTCGATCTCGGTGGAGTGATCGGTTGTGGCGCAGCCTCCACGGAGATCCTGTCCCGACGCACCGGAATCGCGAAGCCCCGCCGGCGGCTGCCGGCGGGGCTTCGTCGTGTCGGCCGAGAAGATCAGCCGATGTTGGGGTTGTTCAGCCGCTCGATGTCCGGCAGCGGCATGCACTTGGTGCTGCCGTACGTCCCGCCCTTGGAGAAGACGGTCCCCGTGGCGGGCTGCAGGCTCAGGTTGAAGCGGATGGAATCGTACAGGTGGTGCCCCTCCAGGAAGAGCTCGCGGCGGCGCTCGTCGATAAGCAGCGCCATCACCTCGGCCGCCGAGGTGCCGCCGGTGTACGCCGGCGTCGACGAGCGGGCCCGCAGCGCGTTGATGATGGTCACCGCCCCCGCCGGGTTCCCACCCCGCAGCGCCGCCTCCGCCAGGATCAGCTGCGCCTCGTCGTAGGTGGCGATCGGCAGCGGCGAGCCCAGGCCGGCGTACTTCTCCTGCACCCAGATGCGCGTGCCGTCCGTGGCGGTGCGGTTGGCGTCGGTCACCCGCACCCGCTGGTCCGGCACCCCTTCCACCAGCAGGTTGCGGTACTGGGTGCCCACCGAGACCGACTGGGCCTGGTTGTTCTGCGAGAAGACGCGGTTCTCCCGGCGCGCGGGCGCCGCCGAGGCGGTGGCGTTCCGCACGAAGCCCACCGGCACCAGCGCCGCGTCGGCGGCCGCCTCGGCCAGCTTCGCCGGCACGAACTGCGACAGGTTCAGCCGCGCGCGCGCCCTCCCCACCCGCGACATGTGGCGGATGCTGTCGGCGGCCGCGCCGCCCACCGCGGTGGCCGCCTCGATGGCGCGGGTGAAGCGGGCCTCCGCCCGCTCGAAGAACTCCCGGGGCGTCATCTCCGGCCCCAGGTCCACCGCCGCCGAGCAGAACGCCTCGCCGATCAGCAGCGACGAGTAGCCGGCATAGGCGGCCGCCGTGGCGATCAGCCGGGTGCGGTTGACCCCCTCCGGCATCTCCGCGTCCGTCCACACCTCCAGCTTCGCCAGCACGTCGTCCGCGGTGAAGCGCGCGGTCGAGAGCGGCACGTACACCCCCAGGTTGGCGCACCCGGTGGTGCTGTAGCGCTGGTCGCCCGGCGACACCTCGCGGCGGTCGTACGGCCACCGGTCGGCGGTCTGGGTGGCGTCGATGAACTCTTCCCTGATGATCCCCCCCATCACCACGAACGCGCCGAAGGCGCACTCGAAGTCGCCGATGGCGCCGGCCACCAGCAGCGGCGCGCGCACCGGGTCGTTCAGGTCCTCGGCGGGGATCACGCCGGGCTTCTCCACGTCCAGCAGCGACTCGCAGCCCACCACCGCCAGCCCACAGGCCAGCAGCAGGGCCAGGCTCCTCGCGCGGCCCAGGGCGGAGCGCGCGGCGTGCAGCATCAGTGCTCTCATCGCTCCCCCTCTAGAAGCTCAGGTTGATGGTGGCGACGAACTGCGCCAGCTGGGGCGTGACGTTCTGCTCCCACTGCGCGCTCCCGCCGCCGCGGCTGCCGCCCAGGAACGAGGCCTCCGGCTCCAGCCCCGGGTAGTCCGTCCAGGTGTAGAGGTTGCGCCCGGCGATGGAGATCGACCCCCGGCTGGCGCCCAGCCGCGCCGCCCAGCTGTTCGGCACGGTGTAGGTGGCGGAGAGCTCCCGCAGCCGGGTGAAGGAGGCGTCCTGGATCAGGTCGTTGACGAAGGTCCCGCCGCGCTGCGTCTGCGCCAGCCAGGCCGGGTCGTCCACGTACTGGGCCGGGAACCAGTTCTCGTGGCAGCGGCGGAAGAGGACGCAGCGCACCCGCAGGTTGCCGTCGAGCTTGTGGTAGCCCGCCTTGTAGTCGACCATCATGCCCAGCCGCAGCCGGTCCCAGAGGACGAGGGCGGGCATGAAGGCCCCCTCGCGCGAGGGCGTTGGCCGGCCGAGGAAGACCTGCGGCGCGCTGGCGCACGCCACCGCGCCCCCGCTCCCGTCGTCGCACAGCTCCGAGCCGGCGATCAGGATCCCGTTCGCGTTGAACTGCGCGTCGACCACGCGCTTCTCCCACCACGCCCCCACCGGGTGCCCCTCCACGTGGCGCACGTAGGTCCCCGCCTGGACGGTGTCGAGCCCCTCGGTGCCCAGGTCGAGCAGCTGGTTGGCGTTGGTGGAGAGGGTGAAGGCCAGCTCCAGCTCCACGTTGTCGCGCCGGATCGGGGTGCCGCGCACCAGCAGCTCGATGCCGGTGTTGCGGATCTCCCCCGCGTTGAAGTACTGCGCGCCGGTGAAGCCGGTGGAGGGCGCCACCTGGCGGAGGAGGATGGCGTCGAAGGTCGTCTTGTTGTAGTAGGTGAACTCGACCCCCAGGCGCTGGTCGAGCAGCCCCGCGTCGAAGCCGATCTCCACCTCGCGGGCGCGCTCCGGCCCCAGGAAGGTGTTGCCGGGGAGCCCCGGGGTCACGGTGGAGACGTCGTTCGGGCCCGGCACCGCCGTGAAGGTCTGCTCGGAGGTGAGGTACCCCGGCTGCTGGCCGCTCTCGCCGTAGGCGGCGCGGAGCTTGAGCGCGTCGAGCAGCGGCACGTTCCAGAACGGCTCCTCGCTGATCACCCACGAGGCGCTCAGCTTGGGATAGTAGACCAGGTCGAAGTCGCTGCCGAAGTTGCTGTTGTCGTCCGCGCGGATGGCGCCGGTGACGAACAGGCGGTCGTTCCACCCCACCTGCTGCTGCACGTAGACGCCAACCGTGAACTCCTCGGAGTAGTCCTGCGAGCCCGTGCGCACGGCCGTGCCGACGATGGCGCGCAGCCCCCGCACCGGGAAGTCCGAGCCCACCGCGCTCACCAGCTCGCGGTAGGTGCGGTAGCCCTGCACGCCCACCGAGGTGGCGGTCGAGAGGTTGTCGCGCGGGCTGAAGCTGGCGGTGGCGCTGTAGTCCACCGTCGCGTAGCTCACGCCGCGGCTGGTCTCGTCGCGGTAGCCGCGGATCTCGCCCGGGGTGAAGAAGAACATCATCGCCGGGTCGTCCATCCGCTGCACCAGCTCCACGTTGTTCTCGCGGGTCACGTCCGCGCCGATCGACATGCGGTGCTGCAGCCACCCGGTGGGGCGGTGCGTCACCTCCACGCTCCCGGTGAAGCGGTTCACGTCCTGCCAGTCCTCGTAGGCGTAGCGGTACGCCTCGGGGAGCGCGCTGTGGAAGCCCCGGCGCGGGTTCGGCTGCCCGTTCGCCAGCGTGTCGTCGTTGAACGGGTTGGCGAACATCGTCGTCCACAGGCTCCCACCGCCGCCCGCCTCCAGCGGGAGGTGGGTGCGCCCGGAGATGAAGCCGGCGCTCGCGCGCACGTCCAGGTCCGAGCGGGGCGCGGCCGCCAGGTTCACGCGCGCGTTCCAGCGCTTGAGCGTGTTGTTGGCGTCGATCCCCTCGTCGTTGTCCAGCCCGCCGGAGACGTAGTAGCGCACCACCGGCGTCCCCCCGGAGAGCGACAGGTTGTACGACTGCAGGTGCCCCGTCTGCCACACCGGGGTGCCGCGGCTCTCCTCCAGCTCCACCATGTCGATGCTCACGGTGTCGCCTTCCAGGTTCGTCCCCCAGTTGGTCCACAGCCGCTCCTCCGGGTTGTCGAACCAGACGGAGCCCTGGCGCATCGAGAAGTCCAGCCGCGCGCCGCCGACGGAGCCGCGCTTGGTGATGATCTGGATCACCCCGTTGGCAGCCTCGGTGCCGTAGAGCGTCGCCGCGGCGGGGCCGCGGATGATCTCGATGGACTCGATGTCCTCGGGGTTGATGTCGTTGAAGCGCGAGATCGAGTTGGAGGCGAAGCCCTGGTTGATGGGCCCGGTGGCGGCCTGGTTGTTCACCCGCACGCCGTCCACGTAGAGGAGCGGCTCCTGCGCCAGCGACAGGCTGGAGACGCCGCGCACGCGGATGCGCGAGCCGGTGCCCACGTTCCCCGAGGCGGGGAGGATCACCACGCCGGGGGCGCGCGAGTTGAGCAGCTCCTGCACGCTCCCGATCGGCTGGGTGCGCACCAGCTCGGTGGCGTCGATGGCGGTCACCGCGTTCCCCAGCGTCCGCTTCTCCGCGCCGCCGG
>DASUNK010000276.1:0-2494 GCA_036277195.1 Longimicrobiaceae bacterium
CCGTACTCCCCCGTCTTCCGGCGGATGATGGTGGCCGCCGTCCTGGCCCGCGCCGGGCTGGCCGACAGCGCCCGCGCCGTCTCCGCCGGGGCGCACCGGCTGGCGGCGGGCGACGCCGAGCTGGAGACCTCGCTCCTCTGGGACGAGGCGTACCTCCGCCTCCTGCTCGGCGAGCGGGGCCGCGCCGCCGCCCTGCTGGAACGCTTCGTGGCGGCGCGGCCGTCGCTCCGGGGATACGTGGCGCGCGAGCCCGTCTTCAGCGAGGTGTGGCGGCCCTGACGGCCCCCGCCACTCCCGATCTCACCATGCGCGGCGGGTAGAAGGGATACTCCCTGTACTTGCCGGTCAGCGGGTCCGTCTTGAAGAGGACCGGGATCTGGGCCGGCTCGCAGGTCGCTCGCTGCTCGGAGTCGATCTGGATGTCGGGATCGATGTCGACGTACTCCGACCAGGGGAGGTGCGCCATGAGCCCGAGCTCGTTGGCCTCAAATTCCTCCAGCACCTGCTGGGCGAACTCCGACGAGTACACCTGCGTGTAGTAGGGGACGGCGAACTTCACCACCGAGGCCACCGAGTAGAAGAGCGTGTCGTACCGGTCTCCCGGGATCGGGAACGTGATCCCCGCGCTGTCGGTGACCTCGAAGTCCGAGACGGTGAGCTGGATCGGGTTGTCGATCGCCAGGGCCACCGTGGTGTCGAACGGTCCGAAGGCCCCGTACTCCGGACCCAGCCTCACCGCCTCCTGTTCGGCCGCCTGGAGGCTGGTGAGCGGCGACACGATCCCGAACATGCCGTCCTCGCCGGGATCGTTCCGGGCGACGAAGTAGAGGTTCCCCTGGTTCACGTATCCGCTCGCGGCCTGCGCCAGCGCGCGGGCGAGCATCGTGGAGACGGCGGGCGCGAAGATGGCGGACATTGTCGAACCTCCTGTGCATGGGTTGGTGGGTGCCACTGCGCCCGGGAAGCTAGGGCGCCCGCATCACGGTGGAATCCTTCTCCTATCAATGCGCCGCAAACGACGAAGGCGGAGCCCGCGGCCCCGCCTTCTCGCTCCCCCATCACCCTCCGCCGCTCACCCTCCCGCGGCCATCGCCAGCTCGCCGAACGCCTCGGACACCTTCACCACGTAGGTGCCGCGCGCCTGGCCCGCACGCCGCAGCACCTCGCGGACGCGCGCCCGGTCCAGCCCGCGCACGTCGTAGCCGGCGCCGAGGAGGGCCTGGATCACCCCCTCGGTGTGGATGCGGTTCCGGCGGTAGATGTCGCGGTACACCTTCAGCTCCCCGTCCTCCACCACCACCGGCTCGTAGCGGATGGTGAGCGGGATCTCGCGGCGGAAGGTGGACCAGCGCGTGTTGCGGTGGCTGGCCAGGATGCGCGTGATCTCGGAGGGCGGCACCGTGGCGTCGGCGCGCTCGCTGAGGAGCCGCCCGAGCTCGACCACGTCGCGGTTGAGCATCCGCACGCAGCCGTGCGACGCGGCCGTGCCCAGGTCGCGCTCGTGCGGGGTGCCGTGCAGGTAGTAGTAGGGCGCGAAGAAGAGCTTCACCCGCCCCATCGGGTTGTTGGGGCCGGGCGGCGTCACCTTGTCGTCCTTCGCCCACTCGCGCTCCGGCGGACGCCACCAGGGGTTCCACTCGGCGCGCTGCACGGTGAAGCGGCCGTCCGGCGTGTCGTGCCCGGGGAGACCGACCGAGACGCGGTAGGTCTTCACCAGGCTGTCGCCGTCGTAGACGCGCAGCTGGTTGGTGGGGAGGTTCAGGTCCAGCCGGATGCCGGAGGGCGGGAGCGGAACAGCCGTGCTGTCCTGCGCGGCCCCGCGCGCGGGGAGGGCGAGCGCGGCGCAGAGCGCCAGCAGGCCCGTGAGGCTGCGATGGATGCGGGGAGGCACGTCGGGAGATCGGGATCGGGGGATTGCACCTGCTCTCCTAAAGCTAACGGACGCAACGGCTCTCGTGGAGGGCCCCCTCCCCCGACCCCTCCCCCAAAAAACCCTGGGGGCGGGGAGAACTACAGGCCTCAGTGCACTCCGCCGTCCCCGTCGTCACCTCCCGACGGGGTAGCGGGGCGCCCCGGCGGCGGGAGCCCCACCCGCAGGTCGTTCCAGTTCAGCAGCGCGTTCCACACGAAGGCGAAGTTGCCGTGGTTCTGGAAGCGATGCAGCGGGTCGAATCCGAAGAGCACCACGCTCCCCTGCCCCACCGGCACCGTCACGATCGCCGGCTGCCCGCCGATCCCCTCCGGGCTGCGCACCAGCCCGCTCATGAACACCTCCGCCGCCGGCGCGTAGCGCAGCACCGCCCGCCCCCGGAAGCGCTCCGGCAGGTTGAAGTACGGCCCGAACTGGTGGTAGAGGGGGATGTCGCCCGCGTAGCCGTAGGTCACCGGGTGCCGGCGCTGCGCCACCGCCCCGCGCACGATGGAGCCCGGGACGAAGAGGCCGGCCGGCGTGGCCAGCGACACGTCGCGCACCAGCCCCATCTCCACCGGGAGC
>DASUNK010000277.1:0-5228 GCA_036277195.1 Longimicrobiaceae bacterium
GCCCGCGCCCAGGCGGCCGGCTTCGCCGCGGCGCTGGCGGCGCTCGGCGCCGAGGTGGTGCCGCTCCCCACCATCCGCATCGTCCCCCCCGAGGACCCGGAGCCGCTGCGCCGCGCCGCTGCGGAGGCGGGCACCTTCGACTGGATCGTCTTCACCAGCGTCAACGGGGTGGAGCGCTTCTGGGGCGCCCTGGCCGAGACGGGGCGCGCCGCGGAGGGGCTGGGGGGAGCGCGGGCGTGCGCCATCGGCCCCGCCACCGCGGGAGCGCTGGAGGCGCGCGGGGTGCGGCCGGCGGTGGTGCCGTCCGAGTTCGTGGCCGAGGCGGTGGTGGAGGCGCTCGCCGCGGCGGACGACCTGCGCGGCCGGCGCGTCCTCCTCCCCCGCGCCGACCTCGCGCGCGCGGCGCTCCCGCAGGGGCTGGCCGCCCGCGGCGCGGAGGTGGTGGAGGTGGCCGCCTACCGCACCGTCCCCGACGACGGCGCCGGGGCCGAGGCGGCGCGCGCCCGGCTGGCGGCGGGGGAGATCGACCTGGTGACCTTCACCGCCAGCTCCACCGTGCGCGGCTTCGTGGCGCTCGTGGGCCCGGAGCTGGGGCGCGCGGCGGTGGCCTCCATCGGCCCGATCACCTCGGCCACGGCGCGCGCGCTGGGGCTGCGGGTGGACGTGGAGGCCGAGGAGTACACCATCCCCGGGCTGGTGCGCGCCATCCGCCGCTTCTACGAGCCCTGATGGCGCGGTTTCCCGCCTACCGCCCGCGGCGGCTGCGCCGCACCGAGCCCCTGCGCGCGCTGGTGCGCGAGACCTCGCTGTCCCCCGCCGACCTGGTGCTCCCCCTCTTCGTGGTCCCGGGCGAAGGGGTGCGGCGCCCGGTGGCCTCCATGGCCGGGGTGGAGCAGACCTCGGTGGACGGGCTGGTGCGCGACGCGGCGGAGGCGCTGGCGCTGGGCGTCCCCGCCGTGCTCCTCTTCGGCATCCCCGCCGAGAAGGACGAGCAGGGGAGCGGGGCGTACGCCGAGGACGGCATCGTCCCCCGCGCGGTGCGCGCGCTCAAGCGGGAGCTCCCGGAGCTGGTGGTGATGACGGACGTCTGCCTCTGCGAGTACACCTCGCACGGGCACTGCGGCGTCGTCCGCGACGGCGACGTGGACAACGACGCCACCCTCCCCCTGCTGGCGCGCACGGCGGTGGCGCACGCGGCCGCCGGCGCCGACGTGGTGGCCCCCTCGGACATGATGGACGGGCGGGTGGGCGCCATCCGCGCCGCGCTCGACCAGGCGGGGCTGGGGAGCACCGCCATCCTCAGCTACGCGGCCAAGTACGCCTCGGCCTTCTACGGCCCCTTCCGCGACGCGGCGGAGAGCGCCCCCGCCTTCGGCGACCGGCGCACGGCGCAGCTGGACCCCGGCAACGCGGACGAGGCGCTGCGCGAGGCGCGGCTGGACATCGAGGAGGGGGCGGACCTGGTGATGGTGAAGCCGGCGCTGGCCTACCTCGACGTCATCCACCGGGTGAAGCGCGAGACCGGGTACCCGGTGGCGGGCTACCACGTGTCGGGCGAGTACGCCATGATCGTGGCCGCGGCGGAGCGCGGGTGGATCGACGGCCACCGGGCGCAGGTGGAGGCGCTGACCGCCATCCGCCGCGCCGGGGCGGACCTGGTGGTGACCTACTACGCCCGCCAGTTCGCGCGGGCGCACAACCCGGGGTGACGCGGATGCGGGCGACGACGGCGGGGTGGGGGAGATGGGCGCTGGCGGCGGCGCTGGCGGCGGTCCTCGTCCCGGCGGGCGCGCGGGCGCAGGAAGCGGGATGGGAGGCCACGCCCCTCCTCCCCGCGGAGCACTGGGCGGTGCGCGCGGCGGCCCGCGCGGAGGCGCTGGGGCTGGTGGAGGGATACCTCCCCGCCCAGCGGTCGGTGCGCCGCGCCGCGGTGCACGGCGCCCTGGCCCGGGCGGCGTTCCGCGCGGCGGACGGGCGCGATCCCGCCCTCGCCGCGCTGACCGAAGGGTGGCTGCGCCGCTTCGCCGAGGAGTTCCGCGAGTACGCCGACTCCGCCGTCTCCCCCGGCCCGGTCCGGCTGGGGAGCGCCGCGGGGGTGGAGGCGGAGCGGCACGAGGGCCGCCTGGCCCCCGGGATCCAGCGCCTCCCCGGCGCGCCGCTGCCGGACCGCGAAGAGGCGGCGCTGCGGGCGGAGGTGGCCGTCGCCCTCGGCCGGCACCTCTCGCTCGCCGCGCAGCCGCGGGCGGGCACGGACGAGGCCGAGCTGGCGCGATGGGACGTCACCCTGGCCTTCCGCGGCGTGGCGCTCTCGGTGGGACGGGAGTCGGTGGGATACGGGGACGGGCGCGGCGGCGGCGTGGTGCTCTCCGCCTCGCAGCCGCTCCCCCGGGTGGAGCTGGAGACCACCCGCCCCGGGCGCCTCCCCTCCGTGCTGCGGCACGTGGGGCCGGTCTCCCTCCACACCTTCCTCACCCGGCTGGACGAGGCGCGGCACGCCGGCGACCCCTGGATGTGGGGCGCGCGGGTGGCGTTCCAGCCCCACGCCCGCTTCACCTTCGGCGTCAACCGCGCCGCGATGTTCGGCGGCGACAGCGCCGCGGAGGTGACGGTGGAGAACGTGGCGAAGATGCTGGTGGGGGTGCTCTCCGAGGACTTCGAGAACCAGCTGTTCTCGCTCGACCTGCGCTGGCGCCTCCCCACCGAGGGGGCGCTCCCCGCCACCGTCTACGTCGAATGGGGCGCGGAGGACGGGGCGGGGGCGCTCAACGAGCAGCCGGGGGTGGTGGCCGGCGTCTTCCTCCCCGGCCTTCCGGGGGTGCCGGGGCTGGCGCTGGGGGTGGAGCACGCCCGGCTGGAGCGCTGCTGCGGCCACGGCGTCTGGTACTTCCACTCGGACTTCATCGGGAACTGGGTGCGCGGCGACGTGCCGCTGGGGCACCCGATCGCCGGCGGCGGGCGCGAGACGCTCGGCTACCTGGAGGCCGACCTCTTCGCCTCGCGGCTGCGGGTGCACGCGGGCGCCTTCGCACGCTCGCGCGCCGCGCTGGGGCCGCCGGGACGCCCGGGGAACCTGTTCGCGCCGGAGCGGGCGGGCGAGAGCTGGGGCGCGCGGCTGCAGGCGTGGCTCCGCCTGCACCCCCGCGCCGAGGCGCGCGCCGCGCTCTTCCACGAGGACGGCGACGGGTGGCGCGAGCAGCGCCTGCACGCCGGGCTGAACCTGTTCTTCTGAGGTGGGGCCGGCCGCGCAGGCGCTGGCGGTGCGGCGGGGGGTGATGCACCTCCTCGCCGACCCTGGGACCGCCGGGGAGGCCTGGGGCGCCGCCGCCCGCTGCTCCCTCGAGGCCTGGCGCCTCTTCCTGCGGGTGGAGGACTGCGCCCTCCCGCTGCGGGCGCGCCTCGGCGCGGCGGAGCCCCTCGCCGCCGGCGTCCGGCGCGAGGTGGAGCGGACGGCGGGGGAGGAGGTCGGGCGGGTGCTGGCCGCGCGGGCGGAGCTGGCGGCGCTGGGGCGCACGGCGCGTGCGCTGGGGGTGCAGGCGGTGCTGCTGAAGGGGGGCGTGGCCGCCGCGCAGGGCGAGCTGCTGGACCTGCTGGACGTGGACCTCCTCCTCTCCCCGGGCGACGCGCGCGCCTTCGCCGCCGCGCTCGACCGGGCCGGCTACGCCGCCGCGGGGGCGGACGCCGCCGGCCCGGAGTTCGGAGTCCACCACCTGGCGGAGCGGCGCGCGCCGAACTCCCTCCCCATCGAGATCCACTTCGACCTGAAGGGGGTCGACGGGGTGGACGCCTTCCGCGCGCGGGCCGTGCCCCTCGACGCGGCGCCGGGTCTCGCCCGTCCGGCGGCCGACGACCAGCTCTGGCACCTGCTGGTGCACGCCACCCACCACCACCCGGCGCGGCGCGCGCGCATCCGCGACCTGCTGCTGATCGGCCGGGCGGCGGCGGAGTGCGCCCCGGAGGAGCGGGCGCGGGTCGATGCCCGGGTGCGCGCCCACCCCGCCGCGCGCGACCTGGCCGCCGTGCTCGCCGCGGCGCAGGCCCTGCGCGGGAGCGGGCCGCCGCTCGACCCGCACCGGCGCATGGCCGCCGCCATCTACCTCTTCCTCCCCCTGAGCGAGCGGCTCCGGCTCCCGCCGCTGGTGCAGAAGGAGATGTTCGAGTCGCTGGCGGCGCTTTCGGGGGGGCCGGAGGACCGCCGCCTCTACCGCCGCGCGGTGACGCGCCGGACGGCGACCCCCTCGGAGCTCCCCGGGCTGGCGGGGCTGGAGCGCCGGCTCCCCGCGCTCCTCTCCCCCCTGCGGGTGGCGATCCGCGCGGGGCGCCACGCGGTCTGGCTGGCGGCGGCGGCCCCGCTGGCACTGAGGGCGCGCGCCCTGGCGGCGCGGGCGGACGGGCCCTGAACCGGACGGCCCGCACCGCCTTTCGCCATCGCTGCCTTGGTGTTAGCTTTTCCGCCCGCCCGGGAACCCGGGCAGCACACGCACACCGCACCGCGGCGCCCGCGCCCCTTCGGGCCGCCGCACCACCCGCACGACCCTACTGGATGGCGGTACGTCCGTACGAGCAGCTCCGCGAGCGCCTGCGCGCCGAGCGGCATACCTGGCTGGTCACCGGCGCGGCGGGCTTCATCGGCTCGCACCTGGTGGAGACCCTGCTGTCGCTGGACCAGCGGGTGGTGGGGATCGACAACTTCGCCACCGGCCACCGCCGCAACCTGGCCGAGGTGCGCCGGCACGCGGGCGACCGCGCCGCCCTCTTCCACTTCGAGGAGGCGGACATCCGCGACCCCGCCGCCTGCCGCGACGCGGTGCGCGACGCCGAGTTCGTGCTCCACCAGGCCGCGCTCGGCTCCGTCCCCCGCTCGCTGGCGGACCCCCTCGCCTCGCACGACACCAACGTCACCGGGCTGGTGAACCTGCTGGTGGCCGCCCGCGACGCGGGGGTGCGCCGCTTCGTCTACGCCTCCTCCAGCTCGGTGTACGGCGACCACCCCGCGCTCCCCAAGCGCGAGGACGCCGTCGGGCGCCCGCTCTCGCCGTACGCCGCCACCAAGGCGGCCAACGAGCTGTACGCGGGGGTCTTCCAGCGCGCGTACGGGGTGGAGACGGTGGGGCTGCGCTACTTCAACGTCTTCGGGCCGCGGCAGGACCCGGCGGGCCCCTACGCGGCGGTGATCCCCCGCTGGGTGGCGAAGCTCCTCGAAGGCGAGGCGTGCGAGATCTTCGGCGACG
>DASUNK010000278.1:0-2939 GCA_036277195.1 Longimicrobiaceae bacterium
CGGCCACCAGGAAGCTCGCCACGGCCACCCCGGCGGCGACGGCCAGCCCCTGCCCCACGCGCTTGCCGTAGGTGCGGCAGTGGCCGCCGGTGTCGAGCGAGGCCGCCGCCAGCGCGGCACCCAGCGTGCCGCCGGCGGCCGCGCCCAGCGTCGCGCCGGCGATGTCGCTCCACTCGTCGTCGCCGTCGGCCAGGGCGACGGCGGCACCGCCGCCCGCCACCGCGCCGACCACGAATCCGCCCAGCCCCAGCACCGTCCGGTAGCCGATCCGCTCCGCCGCCGGGATGCGCGCCGCCGCCGAATCGGCGCGGACGGTGTCCGGGAACGCGTCGACCACGCCCGGGAGCGACGGGAACGGCGCCGGCCGCCGCTGCGCCCCGGCGGGCACGGCGTGCAGCAGCAGGAGGCAGGCGAGGGCCGCGAGCGTCTTCATCCGCAGTCCGAGGCCAGGGTGGTGCCGCCGATCATCCCCACCGGGATCAGGAAGAGTATGCGCGGATCCGCAAAAGCGCCCAGGCCGATCAGCAGCCCGCCCCCCAATCCCCCGAGCACTCCCCGCGCGGCGCGCTCCCCGTAGTCGCAGCGCGAGCCGAGCTCCGGCGCGGCGGCCGCCGCCGCGCCGCCGATGGCGGCGCCGGCAAGTCCCCCGAGGACGAAGCCGGCGAGGCTGCCGTACTCGCCCTCCCCCACGTCGCCCTCGATCTGGACGCCCAGGAGCGCGCCCACCGCTCCGCCCACGGCCCAGCCGAGGGTGCCCAGGGCGGCACGGTACGCGAGCCGCTTGTCCTCGTCCTCCCACTCCGGGAGCGTGTCGAGGCGCACGACGACGACCTGCGCCGCCACCGGAATCGCGACCGGCGGGAGCGAGGGGAAGGGCGCGGTCCGCTGCTGGGCCGCGGCGGGGAGCGCGGCCGCCAGGGCCAGGCACAGCGCGGCGGCGGGGAAGAATCGCATCTCGAAGTCCTGCTACTGCTGCACGTCGATCACCAGGCGGGCAGGGTTGGCGACCTCGGCCACCCGGTACGGCCTGCGCGAGGAGAGGCCGAGCACCACGTCCACGTGCCCCTCGAAGTCGCAGATCAGCTCCACCGCGCGGAGCACGGGGAGGTTGGGGCGGAAGGCGCGCTGGCGCAGGGTCGGCTCGCCCTCGTCGGTGTGGGCCTGCGCGTCGCGGATGCGCACCACCAGCATGGCACCGCCGGAGACGCGCACCTCGTCGCCGGAGCCGCACTGCTCCACGCGGTCCTCGTACTCCACGGTGTAGGCGGGGATCCGGCCGCCCTGGAACTCCAGCACCGCGCGGTCGAACCCCTCGTTGCGCCCCGCGCGCGCGTCGCGGAGCACGGCGATGCCGTCGGAGCGGCGCGCGACCTCGGTCTCGTCCGTGGTCCACTCGCCCGAAGGCGCCCCGTCCGGCTGCGGCTCGGGCGGCTGCGCGGGCGTGGTGTCGACCCCCGCCGCCACCGGCGCCGAGGTGTCGGCGAAGGCGGGGATCTCGTAGTCCTCCTCCGTCACGGAGTCGGGCCGCGCGGTGCTGTCGGCCGCAGCGCTGTCCGCCTGCTGCTCGGCCAGGCGGCGGCGCTCCGTCTCCTCGCGCAGCTCGCCGCCCCCGCCGCCGCAGGCGGGGAGCACGCACGCCGCCGCCAGCACGGCCATCATCCGTCTCAGCGTCATGTATCTCCGTCCCGGGCGGCGATCCGCGCCGTTCCCGCGTACACGTTGAAGCGGCTGCCCCGGACGAAGCCGGCCAGCGTCATCCCCGCCTGCTCGGCCAGCTCCACCGCCAGGCTCGACGGTGCCGAGACCCCCGCCAGCACCGGCACCCCCGCCCGCGCCGCCTTCTGCACCAGCTCGAAGCTCAGCCGCCCGCTCACCAGCACCATCCCCTGCGCCAGCGGCAGCTCGCCCGCCAGCAGCGCGGCGCCCACCAGCTTGTCGAGCGCGTTGTGCCGGCCCACGTCCTCGCGCACGCGCACCAGCTCGCCCGCGGCGCTGAAGAGCGCCGCCGCGTGCAGCCCGCCCGTGCGCGCGAACACGGCCTGCCCGGCGCGCAGCTTCTCCGGGAGCGCCAGCAGCGTCTCGGGCGCCACGGCGAAGCCCTCGCCCACCCGCGCGCAGGCGCCCCCCATCACCGCCTCGATGGAGGCCTTGCCGCACACGCCGCAGCTGGAGGTCGCGTAGAAGTTGCGCCGCAGCTGCGCGGGATCGAAGGGCGCGCCGGGGGCCAGCACCACGTTCACCACGTTGTACTGCTGCTCGGCGGCGTCCACGCAGTAGCGGATGGCGGCCACGTCTCCGGGGCCCGCGATCAGCCCCTCGGTGAAGAGGAAGCCGGCGGCCAGCTCGAAGTCCGCCCCCGGCGTGCGCATGGTGACGGTGACGCGGTGCGCCTCTCCGCCGGGGCGGAGCACGCGCACCTCCAGCGGCTCCTCGGCGGCGAGCACGTCCGCCCGCGCGCGCCGCTCCACGCCCGCCCCGTCGAGGGAGACGCGCTCCACCCGCCGCCGGACGGTGCTCCCCTTCCGCACGGTCAGGCCCCGGCCGCGGCGGGCACCAGCGGCTCGTCCGCCGGGGCCGGCTCCGGCTCGGGGACCAGCCGCTCGTCCACCCCCTCCACCCGCAACCGGCTGGTGGCGCGCGCCACCGTCACCGGCACCATCTTCGACGAGGGGGTGTTGCTCCCGCGCGCGGTGCTCCCGATCGGCACCAGCACGTTGGCCTCGGGGAAGTAGGCGGCGGCGCAGCCGCGCGGCACGTCGTACGCCACCGCCCGGAAGCGCGGCGCCACCCGCTCGCGCCCGTCCGCCGCGCGCGAGCGGATGTCCACCGCGTCGCCGGGGCGCAGCCCGCGCTCGGCCAGGTCGTCGGGGTGCATCAGGATGACGCGGCGCGCCTGCTTGATCCCCCGGTAACGGTCGTCCAGCCCGTAGATGGTGGTG
>DASUNK010000279.1:0-6166 GCA_036277195.1 Longimicrobiaceae bacterium
CACCGGGCAGGACGTGGCCAACGTGGCCGAGTCGAGCGCGGGGGTGATGTACGCGGAGCTGACGCCGGAGCGCGACCTCTACCTGAGCATCACCATCCCCTCGCTGATCGTGGCCACCTACGGCGGCGGCACCGGGCTCCCCACCCAGCGCGAGTGCTTGGAGGTGCTGGGGTGCTCGGGGAAGGGGAAGGTCAACAAGCTGGCCGAGATCGTGGCCGGGGTGGTGCTGGCGGGCGAGCTCTCGCTGGCGGCCGCCATCTCCTCGTCGGACTGGGTGTCGAGCCACGAGCAGTACGGGAGGAACCGCTAGGCACCGCTAGTCCTGAGTCCTAAGTCCTGAGTCCTGAGTGGTACGGTGCGGTCCAGGCCTGCCGCGCGGCACGATGCAGGAACAGTGGGCACTTAGGACTTAGGACTCAGGACTTAGGACTAATTCCATGCAGCCGCCGATGACTCCCACCATCCTGTCCCTGGTCGAGCAGGGCCTGCCGAAGAACACCACCGGCGTCGTCGCCGCCACCCGGCGCGACGGGAAGTGGATCGAGACCTCGCCCGCGGAGTTCACGCGGCAGGTGGAGTGCTTCGCCTGCGGGCTGCACGACCTGGGGGTGCGCCGCGGCGACCGCGTGGCGCTCCACGCCGAGAACAGCGCCGAGTGGCTGATCGCGGACCAGGCCGTCCTCTCGCTGGGGGCGATCGTGGTGCCGATCTACACCACCCAGCCGGCGGACCAGATCCAGTACATCGTGGAGAACTCCGGGGCGGTGGCGTACGTCGTCTCCTCGCAGAAGCTCCACCGGGCGGTGGCGGAGGTGCTGGCCGAAGCGCCTTCGCTGCGGGCGGTGATCGGCATCCGCGGCGCCTTCGCGGAGGGGATGCTCTCCTGGGGCGAGGTGCTGGAGCGCGGCCAGCGGGTCCGCACCGTCCAGCCGGACCTCTTCCGCGCCGAGCGCGCCCTGGCGAAGCCGGGCGACCTGGCCACCTTCATCTACACCTCGGGGACCACGGGCACGCCCAAGGGGGTGATGCTCACGCACGACAACCTCGCCTCCAACGTGCTCGCCTCGCTGGAGCGGATGCCGTGGGACATCGAGGGCGAGCGCGGGCAGAAGATCCTCTCCTACCTCCCGCTCTCGCACGTCTTCGAGCGGATGCTGGCCTACCTCTACCTCCACATCGGCTACCCGGTGTGGTTCGTGGAGAACTTCGAGCAGATCCTGGACGACCTGCAGACCGTGCGGCCGGTGCACTTCTCCACCGTGCCGCGGCTGCTCGACAAGGTGTACGCCGGCATCCACAACAAGGCGAGCCAGCTCTCCGGGGTGCAGCGGAAGATCTTCCAGTGGGGGATGGACCTCGCGGACCGCTACGACGTGGAGCGTCCGCTGGGTCCGGCGGACCGGGTGCGCTACGCGCTGGCCGACGCGCTGGTCTTCCGCAAGGTGCGCGCGCTCTTCGGCGGGAACCTGCAGGCCATCACCAGCGGCGGCGCGGCGCTGGCGAAGGACGTGATGAACTTCGTCAACGCCATCGGCATCTTCTGCGGGCAGGGATACGGGCTCAGCGAGACCTCGCCGGTGATCGCCGTCTACACCAGGGGAAAGCTGCGCGCCGGCTCGGTGGGCGCCCCGATCTCCGGCGTGGAGGTGAAGATCGCCGGCGACGGGGAGATCTGGGTGCGCGGGCCCAACGTGATGCAGGGGTACTTCAAGCTCCCCGAGGCCACCGCCGAGGTGCTCACGGCAGACGGGTGGTTCAAGACCGGCGACGTGGGGCACCTGGACGCGGATGGGCAGCTCTTCATCACCGACCGCAAGAAGGAGCTGATGAAGCTGAGCACGGGGAAGTACATCGCCCCGCAGCCGATCGAGCAGCGGCTGGCGGCCTCGCGCTTCGTGGAGCAGGCGGTGGTGATCGGCAACAGCCGCCAGTACTGCACCGCGCTGGTGGTGGTCGACGCGGTGGCGGTGGGCGCCTGGCTCTCCGGCGCGGGCGAGCCCGCCCCCGAGGACGTGGCGGCGCACCCGAGCGTGAAGGAGCTGATCCAGCGCGAGATCGACGCGGTGAACGACGGCCTCCCGCCCTGGGAGCAGGTGAAGAAGTTCGCGCTGGTGCGGCGGCCGTGGAGCATCGACACCGGCGAGCTTACGCCCACGCTCAAGATCAAGCGCCGGGTGATCCACGAGCGGCACGCGGACGAGATCCACGCGCTCTACGACTGAGCCGATGCGCGCCGCGCCCGCACCCGGGGAGGAGCCCGTCGCCGATCCCGAGGCGACGGTGGCGGAGCCGCTCCCCGCCGCGGCCATCCCTCCCGCGCCGGCGCCGCCCCCCGCCCTCCCGCCGCCCGCGCCGCGGCCGGCGCCCTTCGGCTTCGACCCGCTCCGCCCCTACCGCGGGGTGGCGCGGCGCTTCTTCGTGGTCTACCGCCACACGCTGGGGCTGCTGGCCGGGGGCGTGGTGGCGTACGTGCGGGCCCTCCCGCGCGAGCGGCGGCAGCGGCTCCGCTCCTGGTTCCCGCGGCTCACCGCCTCGCTGGTGTGGCCCTTCCTGGACCGCGACATCCGCCGCCTCCCCTTCCCGCAGCAGCTGCGGCGCCGGCTGGAGGTGCTGGGGCCCACCTACATCAAGCTCGGCCAGATCATGGCCATCCGCGAGGACCTCCTCCCGCGGAGCATCACCGCCGAGCTGCAGAACCTCTTCGACCGCCTCCCCGCCATCCCCTTCTCCCAGGTGCGCGCCATCGTCGAGCGCAGCCTGGGGCAGCCGCTGGAGCGGCTCTACGGCTCGGTGAGCGAGGAGCCGCTGGGCTCCGCCTCCATCGCCCAGGCCCACCTGGCCACCACCCCCGAGGGCGAGGAGGTGGTGCTCAAGGTGATCAAGCCGGGGGTGCGGGAGATGATCGAGTCCGACCTCACCCTGCTGGGGATGGTGGGCGTGCTGCTGCAGTGGGTGCTCCCCCGCTACAAGCCGCGCCAGATCATCGCCGAGTTCAGCGCCTACACCCGCAAGGAGGTGGACTACACCTTCGAGGCCGACAACGCCGAGACCTTCGCGGCCAACTTCCGCGACATGGAGGACGTGGCGTTCCCGCGCATCCACCGCCACCTCAGCGCGGCCGACGTGCTGACCATGGAGTTCATGCGCGGCTTCAAGCCGGGCTCGCCCCCCACGGCGGAGCTGGACGACGACGAGCGCAGGCGGGTGATCGACGTGGGGGCCGCGGCCATCATCCGCATGCTCTACCGCGACGGCTTCTTCCACGCCGACCTGCACGCCGGCAACCTGATGATCCTCCCCGGGAAGCGGGTGCGGGTGGGGTTCATCGACCTGGGGATGGTGGGCCGCTTCGAGGAGCGGACGCGGCGGCAGATGCTCTACTACTTCCACGCGCTGGTGACCGGCGACGTGGAGGGCTCCACCCGCTACCTGGTCGACATGGCCACGGTGGGGAAGGGGGGCGACCCGCACGGCTTCCGCCGCGCGGTGGCGGACCTGTCGCGCCGCTTCGTCACCCTGGCCGCGCGGGGGGAGATCTCGATCGCGCAGCTGATCCTGGAGTCGGTGGGGCTGGGCGGGCGCTACCGCGTCTTCTTCCCGGTGGAGATGACGCTGATGGTGAAGGCGCTGGTGACCTTCGAGGGCGTCGGGCGCATGCTGGACCCGCAGCTGGACGTCGCCTCCGTCTCGCAGAAGCACGTCTCGAAGATCTTCCAGCAGCAGTTCGACCCCCGCACCCTGCTGCGCCAGGTGCTGCGCGGCTCGCCGGAGCTGGTGGACATGGCGGTGCGGCTGCCGCAGCTGCTCTCGGCGGGGTTCCGCGTCGCGGAGAAGCACCTGGACAATCCGTCGCCGCGCAACCCGCTGGCGGGGGTGCGGGGGAGCATCCTGGCGGCGGCGTGCATCGTGGGCGGGGTCATCGCCGTCATCCAGGGCGCCTCGCCGCTGCTGTGGGGCGGGCTCTTCCTCCTGGCCGTCCTCCTCTCCGTCTTCGGCAAATGAGGGCGAAGCAGCGGGGCGCCGCCGCGGCCCGGCCCTCCTTCCGCATCGACATCACCCTGGACGCGGAGGACCTGGAGCAGCTCTGGGAGCGCTTCGACTCGGAGCAGCACGAGATCCCCGCCGTCCACCACGTCCCCGAGCTCCCGCCGGACCCCGTCCCGCACGACCCGATCGACTGGGACTACGTCGACTCGCTCAACCGCGGCTTCCTGGGCGAGGTGGTGGAGCACTACTTCCGCGGCGCGCTGGCGGGGGTGGAGAACGTCCCCGCGGCGGGGCCGGTGATCATCGCCCCCAACCACAGCGGCAACGCCTTCCCGCACGACGCGGTGGTGCTGGACGGGCTGCTCTGGCGCCACGCCGGGCTCACCCGCGCGGGGAAGTGCCGCTCGGTGTACACGCCGCAGCTGGCGGCGGTGTGGTGGATGCGGCCGTACGGGCTGGACAACTGGTGGCGGCGCGGCGGCGGGGTGGACATGACCTTCGCCAACTTCGACCGGCTGCTGGAGCGGGGCGACCGGGTGGTCTACTATCCCGAGGGGGTGCCGGGGATCGGGAAGGGGTTCCTGAAGCGCTACCAGCTGCAGCACTTCCACAGCAGCTTCGTGGCGCTGGCGGCCAAGCACCGCGCGCCGGTGGTGCCGGTGTCGGTGGTGAACGCGGAGTGGGTGAACCCCACCAGCGTCACCTTGCCCTGGCTGAACGCCTTCTTCCGCCGGACGGTGGGGCTCCCCTTCTTCCCGGTGCCGACGGTGTTCGTGGCGGCGCTCTTCCCCTTCGTCTTCTACCTGGCCTTCCCCTGCCGGATGGTGTTCGTGTTCGGCGAGCCGGTGGACGTGCGCAAGCTGCTGGAGGAGGAGGGGGAGACGGACCTGGACCACCCCGAGCGCGAGGCGGTGGTGCGGGTGGCGGAGCGGGTGCGGCGGCTGGCGCAGGCGCGGCTGGACGCGGCGGTGGCCGAGCACGGGAAGAAGCCGTACGACGTGCGCGGGCTGTGGGCGTCGCTGCGGCAGCTGAAGGGGCGGGCCTGGAGCCGCACGCCGCTCGGGTGGCCGTACGCGTACGTCCGCCACGACCGCGACCGCCGCCGGCCACCGGCGCGCAGCGGGCTGCACGCCTTCCTGCGGGACTGGGACATCCTGTTCTTCTACCTGCCGCTCGGGTGGCTGGGGCTGGCGCTGGCGCGGGCGCTGCGGAAGCCGCCGTACGGCTACCGAGGGCTGTCGAAGCGCGAGCGGATGGAGCGCGAGGGGAGCTTCCACTGGACGCTGGACACGCGCCCTCTCCCCCCGCGCCCAGACACGGTAACGCCCGAGCCCCAGTTTGCCGCGTCCGTGGAGACGAAGCTACAAACTTGACGCGCGAAATGCTTGCGTGTATGGGATTTTCCCGGTAGGTTCTGGACATGGTGAAGCTCCGCTACACGACCGATGAGCTCGCCCGCCTGGGCGACGCGCTGTACGAGCGCGAGGTGGCGCCGCGTGCCTCGGACGAGGACGCCGGGCACTTCGTCGCCATCGACGTGGAGAGCGGCGCCTACGAGATCGACCGCGACGAGCTGACGGCGATCGACCGGGTGCTCGCGCGGAATCCTGGTGCCCAGCTCTGGCTGCGACGCATCGCGATGCCCTACACCCACCGCTTCGGCCCGCGCGCGAATTCCGTAACCAACCCTGCCGCGTGATCCAGGGCACAGTTCCGACTCATGAGCCTGATAGAGCAGATTCGCGAGAAGATAGCTCAGGGTCTGTTCGAGTTCTCTCAGCACGCAGTCGATCAGAGCATCTCGCGGCACATTCGTGTGGAAGAGCTTCGTGAGGCAGTCGCAACAGGCGAGGTGATCGAGGACTACCCCAAACGACAAGTACGGTCCCAGTTGTCTTATTCTGGGGTTTACCGGGGCGGGACGGCCGTTGCACGTTCAATGCAGCTACCCATCGCGTCTGCTGGTGAAGATCGTTACGCTATACCAGCCGGACCCCGAGTTGTGGATCGATTTTCGAGTGCGCAGGAGGTAGAAGGCGATGCAGGCGAACCCGGATGAGCGGTTGGTTGAGCGGCTCGTGACCTACACCGTCGAGGTGGACGGGCGGCTGTATGTTGTCGAAAACGTGCCGGCTCGGGTTGATGTAGAGACGGGAGAGCGGTTCTTCGCTCCTGAAAC
>DASUNK010000280.1:0-4719 GCA_036277195.1 Longimicrobiaceae bacterium
CTCCCCTACCGCGAGGAGGCGGTGGAGTTCGCCTCGGCCGGCGGCGTACGGCTGGCGGGGACGCTCACGCTTCCGCCAGGGCGCGGGCCGCACCCGGCCGTGGTGCTGGTGAGCGGCTCCGGCCCGCACGACCGCGACGGCGCCATGATGGGGCACCGCCCCTTCCTGGTGCTGGCGGACCACCTCACCCGCAGCGGCGTGGCCGTGCTGCGCGTCGACGACCGGGGGACGGGCGGCTCGGAGGGGAGCTTCGCGGACGCCACGCTGGAGGACTTCGCGGACGACGTGCTCGGCGCCGTCCGCTACCTGGAGGGGCGGCGCGAGGTGGCGCGCGGGCGCATCGGGCTGGCGGGGCACAGCGAGGGCGCCGTGGTGGCGCCGCTGGCCGCGGCGCGGCCGGAGAGCGGGGTGGCGTTCGTGGTGATGCTGGCGGGGACCGGGGTGCCGGGCGACTCCATCCTCCGCCTGCAGACCGACCTGCTGATGCGCGCCAGCGGCATCCCCCCCGAGCGGAGCGCCCGCCTGGCCGACGCGCAGGTGCGCATGTTCGGCGCGCTGCGCCGCGCCCCGGACGGCGACGAGGCCGCCCGGCGGCTGCGCGAGGCCGCCACCGCGTTCGTCGGCGAGTTCAGCGAGGAGGAGCGGCGCGCCGCCGCGCTCACGGTGGAGCAGGTGGAGGCGCTGGTGCGCTCGCTGCTCACCCCCGCGCTCCGCACGCTGCTGGACCACGACCCCGCCGCCGTGCTGCGCGGCCTCGCCGTCCCCGTGCTGGCGCTGAACGGCGGGCGCGACCTGCAGGTGCCGCCCAAGGAGAACCTGGACGCCATCGCCGCGGCGCTCGAGTCGGGGGGGAACCGGGACTTCAGCGTGGTGGAGCTTCCCGGCCTCAACCACCTCTTCCAGAGCGCCGCCACCGGCGCGCCCCACGAGTACGCGCGCATCGAGGAGACCTTCTCGCCCGACGCGCTGCGCCTGGTCAGCGGCTGGATCGCCGAGCGCTTCGGCCGCGCCCGCTGAGCCTCCCGGCCAGGAGCCGTCCTCCCTGCGCCAGCACGTACGCAACCGCGCATCCCACCAGGAAGAACTTGAGCGAGGCGCACACGCCGGCCACCCGGGCCGGCGCGTCGGCCGCGCCGTGCTCCAGCATCCGGAGCAGGGCCGCGTTCTCGATGCCGTCGAGCAGCCCCGCGGGGAGCACCGCCCAGGCGAGGAAGCGCCCCGCGCGCGCCCACCCGCCGGGGCCCGTCCCGGCCAGCAGCACGCACGCCAGCGACAGCAGTAGCGGGTAGGCGAGGAGGTAGGGGAAGTCGATGAGGAGCTGCTGCCGCGCGATCTCCCGCATCGGCGCCCAGGAGCGGAGGATCTCCGCCGCGCGCGCGCCCGTCCAGGCGAACTCGTAGGAGAGGACGCCGCCCGGCGCGGCCGCCGTCCGCAGCGGGATGCCTTGGGCCGAGAGGGTGGCGGCGAGGCCGGCCGAGGCGATCAGCAGGATGCCGAGCAGCAGCGGCCGGCGGCGCGGAGGGACGTGCGCGAACGGGTGGGTCATCCCCCGGTCAGACCAGCCGCTTCGCCTCGGCCAGCACGGGGATGCCGCGCGCCACGCACAGGAACACGCTGAAGTAGACGGCTACCAGCGCGGCGGCCAGGAGCACCTCCTGCACCCCGGCCGGGAGCCCCGCCGCGTACGCCAGGATCATCAGCGAGAAGGCGAGCGCCTTCGACACCCCGTACAGCGAGCGGCTGAAGCGCGAGCTCACCAGCAGCCGCCCCAGCGGCGACTTCATCATCGTGGTGCTCCCGAACGCGGTGAGCCCGCGCTCGAAGGCCAGCGCCCGCACCCCGTCCACCAGCAGCCCGCGCACCACCACCACCAGCGGCACCCACACCGGGAGCCATCCCAGCGCCGCGAAGACGATCCAGTAGATCATCTCCACCACGCGGTCGAAGAGGATGTCGATGACGGCGCCGAGGCGCGATTCCTCGCCGAAGCGGCGGGCCACCCACCCGTCGGCCGCGTCCATCCAGATGGCGACCAGCGTGAGCGCGAAGGCGCCCACGTACAGCTCGCTGCCGGCGTAGAGCATCGCCACCACCACGAAGGCCAGGCAGGTGCGGACGAGGGTGACCAGGTTGGCGCGGGTGGCCAGCGACGGGGGAGCGGCGGGGATGGCGGCGGCCACGGCCGCGGCCGGCGGCTCCGGGACGGAAGGACTCATGGACATGCGGGGTTCTCTCGGGGGATGTACGACAGGGGGCGGACGCCGGCGCGCGGGCGCCGGCCGGCGATAGCGTACCCCGCACCCCGCCCCGGTGGTCCGGCCGCTACGGCGCCACGGTGAAGGGGACGGTGAACTCGGCGCGGTCCCAGGCCAGCACGAGCACCCCGCCCGCGCCGCGCGGCTCCACGCGGATGGTGAAGCGCTCCACCGTCTCCGCCGCGTCGCCGCGGCGCATCCGCACGCGGCCCAGGTCGCGGGCGGCGTCGTAGCCGGTGCCGTTCTGCCCCGTCTGCCGGTTGACGATCAGCCACCCGCCGTCGGCCTCGGGGACGGAGAAGAGGGTGTACTCGCCCGCGGGGACGACGAGGGTGCCGCCCGAGGGATCGCCCAGCACCAGCGGGCGGTCGGTGGAGAAGTGGGTGGCGCGGTTGGCGCCGGTGCGCCACACCTGCCCCCAGGGGACGACGGTGCCGAAGATGTCGCGCCCGCGCTTCGACGGGGTGCCGTAGTCCAGCTTCAGCCGCGCGCCGGCCACGGTGGCCTCGGCCTGGGCGCGGCCGGAGAGCTCGCCCACGCCCCGCCCGGCGCGGTCGGCCTCCGCCCAGCGGCGGCCGACGCTCTCCAGCTCCATCCAGGCGACGCGGCTCACCCGCACCTTGCGCGTGGTCTGCGCCGCGTCGAGCGAGAGGAGCCGGCCCGCGGCGTCCACCCGCGCCACCGACGGGCCCCGGTTGGGATGGGTGATGGTCACCTCGCCGGGGGCGGTCCGCTCCAGGGTGAACGGCTGCGCCCGGCCGCCGGAGAGGAGCGGCTGGGTGGCGCTGTCCGCCGCCAGCCGCTGCACCGCCACCTCGAACGGCCAGTGCACCAGGTCCACGAACGGAAGTGCGGTGGCCGGCGCCTGCACCTGCGCGGTGCGGGTGGAGTCGGCCTCCGTCACCGTGCGGCGCCAGCCGCCCTCCGCGGCCTCGAACACCTCCACCCGCAGCGGCCGCCCGTCCGCGGCGGTGGGATCGAAGGTCTCCTCGCTGAAGCGGCGCATCGGCCCGCCGGGGGCGATCTCCATCCGGTAGCGGCGGAAGGTGGTGCGCGGCGCGCGGACCACCACCTCGGCCACGATCTCGCCGGGGCGGACGATCCAGCGCTCCAGCGCCAGCGTGTCGTTCCCCAGCACCGTGACGAGCGCCCCGCTGTCGGCCGGCACCTGGGCCTGCGCGGGCGCGGCGGCGGACACGAGCAGCAGGGCGAAGGCGAGGCGACGGATCGGCATGGCTCCTCCACTTCGATGACGGGGGACGGGTCCCGGCCCAAGCTACGGGCGCGTGCCGCCGGGGCAAGACCCCGGGTGCGTTGCGGCGGAAGGCCGGACGCTCCAGTTTCGGCCTAATCCACTGCTAACCGCGCGGGCATGGCCGGCGGCCGGGGGTGCTGGGATCTTAGCAGGAAGGCCGTTGTATCAGGCACCCGGCCCCATCCCGTCCCACGCCCACACACCCTGAGGTGACATCCTGGCTACGGCGGAGAAGGAAATCGAGACGCTCCTCACCGACGCCACCCGGCTGCGCGAGCAGGTGCAGCGGCGCATCGTGGGGCAGGAGGCGGTGCTGGAGGAGGTGATCGTCTGCCTCCTGGCCGGCGGGCACACGCTGCTGGTGGGCGTGCCGGGGCTGGCCAAGACGCTGCTGGTGCGCACCCTGGCCGAGGCGCTGGAGCTGGACTTCAAGCGCGTGCAGTTCACCCCGGACCTGATGCCGGGCGACATCACCGGCACCGAGGTCATCGAGGAGGACCGCACCACCGGCCGCCGGGTGGCGCGCTTCATCCGCGGCCCCGTCTTCACCCAGGTGCTGCTGGCCGACGAGATCAACCGCACCCCGCCCAAGACGCAGGCCGCGCTGCTGGAGGCCATGCAGGAAGGCCGCGTCACCTCCGCCGGCGAGGACCTGCTCCTGCCGCGCCCCTTCTTCGTGCTCGCCACGCAGAACCCGATCGAGCAGGAGGGCACCTATCCCCTCCCCGAGGCGCAGCTGGACCGTTTCATGTTCGACATCCGGCTCGACTACCCGGACGCCGGCGAGGAGGTGGAGATCCTGCGCGCCACCACCGGCGTGCGCGAGCCCGAGGTGGAGCGCGTGCTCGACGCGGAGCGGGTGCTCACCCTGCAGCGCTGGGTGCGCGAGGTCCCCGTCGCGGACAACCTGCTGCAGTACGCGGCCTCGCTGGTGCGCGCCACGCGCCCGGGCGACCCCTCCGCCACCGACGAGGTGAAGCGCTGGGTGCGCTGGGGCGCGGGGCCGCGGGCGGGGCAGGCGCTCATCCTGGGGGCGAAGGCGCGCGCGCTGCTGGCGGGGCGCTTCCACGTCGCGGCCGACGACGTGCGCCGCGTGGCGGCGCCGGTGCTGCGGCACCGCGTGCTGGTGAACTTCCACGCCGAGGCGGAGGGGATCGCGCCGGACTCGGTGATCGCGGGGCTGCTGTAGGCGGTGGAGCCGCCGCGGAG
>DASUNK010000281.1:0-2099 GCA_036277195.1 Longimicrobiaceae bacterium
TGAGGACCTTGCACGTTCCGGAGGAGAGAATGTCGGACCGACGTGAAGAAATGCGTCGTTTGCTGGAGGAAATGAAGGTCGATCTCGCGCAGCAGGAGGAGCTGCGGCGGCAAACGGACGATGCGCTCGCGCGGATGCACCAGGCGCTGGAGCGCGCCAGGGCGGCTCCGCCGCGCCGACGCTCGTGGTTCGCAAAGTGGTTCGGGAACGGGAGCGAGACTCCCGCCGAGGGTCTTTACCGGCTGCGGCGGGACGAACGCACCGGCGGGTTCACCCTGGAGCCGGTAGACCTCTCCACGTGAGCTGAAGCTCAGCCCCGCCGCCCCTGCGGACGCCGCGCGGGGCGGCGGGGCCGCGCTCGTTCGCGCTGCCGCTGGCGCTCCGCCTCCACCGCGGCGGGGCTCCCCGGCCGCGGCGAGAGCGGGCGGATGTCGGTGATGGCCCGCGCCGCCGCGTCGTGCACCCGCTGGCGCACCAGGCGGATCTGCCCGGCCGTGCCGCGGTCGATGGTCCGGTTGGTCAGCAGCACCACGAACAGGTCGCGCAGCGGGTCCACCCAGATGGAGGTGCCAGTGAAGCCGGTGTGCCCGTACGAGTGCGAGGAGAACCAGCTCCCCGCCGAGCTGCGGGGGGCCGGCGTGTCCCACCCCAGCGCGCGGTAGCCGGGGCCGGGCTTGCGGGTGGTGAAGTCGCGCACCGTGGCGGGCTGCCACAGGCGCAGGGTGCCGTACGCGCCGCCGTTCAGCAGCGCCTGGGCGTAGGCCGCCAGGTCAGGCGCGGTGGAGAAGAGCCCGGCGTGCCCCGCCTCGCCGCCCAGGCGGAAGGCGTTGCCGTCGTGGACCACGGCGTCCAGCACGTAGGCGCGCTCGGAGCGCAGCGCCGTGGGCACCACGTACGGCTGCAGCTGCAGCGGCGGCAGGAACATGGTCGACTCCATCCCCAGCGGCACGAACACCCGCCGCGCCAGGAAGCGGTCCAGCGGGTCGCCGGAGCGGCGCCGCACCACCTCGGCCAGCAGGATCATCCCGAAATCGCTGTAGATGAGCCGCTCTCCCGGCCGCGCCACCAGCGGGGTGCGCAGCACCTGCTCCAGCGCCTGCGCGGGCGAGTCGGCGCTGCCGTACAGCCACTCGCCGGCGGGGAGCCCCGAGGTGTGGGTGAGCAGGTGGCGGATGGTGACGTCGCCCTTGTTCCCGCCGCGGAACTGCGGCACGTAGCGCCGCACGGAGGCGTCGAGCCGCACCTGCCCGTCCTCCACCAGCGCCATCACCGCCGCCGTGGTCCCCACCACCTTGGTGAGCGAAGCGATGTCGAAGAGCATCGCCTCCGGGTCCACCGGCCGCCCGTCCGTGCTCCCGTAGCCGGTGAGCTTCACCAGCCGGCCGTGCCGCCCCACGGCCACCGTCGCGGCGCTCATCACCCCGCCGGCGATGGCGCCGCGCAGCACCGCGTCGATGCGCGCGAGCGTGTCGGCGTTCATCCCCGCGGCGTCCGGGGCCGCGCGGGCCAGCCGCCGCGCGGGGGGCCACGCCAGCGCCGGGGTGAGCGCGAGCACCGGCTCCACCTCGCCCGCCACGGCGCGCGCGGCCGCCCGCTGCGCCTCGGGACCGCCGCCCGCCGCCAGCACCGCCGCGGCCGCGCCGGGCCACACGTCGTCCGGACCGCCGGGGAGGTGGACCTCCACCACGCGGCGGGGGACCGTGTCCGCCGGGGCCGCGGCCGTGTCGGGAGCCGGGTCGCGCACGGTGACGCGGCGGCCGGGGACGCGGGCCAGCACCAGGCAGTCGGCCCGGTTCCCCGCGAAGTCCGCGCGAGGGGTGAGCGGGCCGCGGCGCGGGACCTCCTCCGCCGCCAGGTGCGGGAGACCGGGGAGGCGGCGTGCCAGCTCGCCCGCGAGGACGGGAATCTCCACCCCGGGCGGACTCACCAGCACCGTCCGCCGGCACCCCCGCAGGAGGCTGCCTGTGCGCGCGCCGAGCACGGCCAGCGCCCGCTCGTGGGCACGCCCCGCCGCCTCCACGTCCGCCTCCGCGCGCAGGCCGGGCCGGGCCGCGGCTGCGCTGTCCGCGGGGACGCCGAGCCCGGCCCGCGCCTTGGCG
>DASUNK010000282.1:0-6593 GCA_036277195.1 Longimicrobiaceae bacterium
GGGCGCGGGGGCCGGGCCCGGCGCCGGGCCGCCTCGCGGGGTGCAGGCGGCGGCCGCCGCGAGCAGCAGGAGGGCCGCGCCGCTACGCCAGCGCCGCACGGAGCGCGTCACGCGCGCGGTCCAGGGTCTCCTCGACATCCCGTTCATGGTGCGCGGTGGAGAGGAATCCGGCCTCGAAGGGCGAGGGAGCGAAGAACACCCCCCGCTCCAGCGCCGCGTGGAAGAAGCGGCGGAAGAGCCCTACGTCCGCGGCCTTCGCGTCCCCGAAGCTCCTCACCGGCCCGGCAGCAAAGAACACGCCCCACATCGAGCCCAGGCTCCCGCCGGTCAGCGGCACCCCCCGCTCGGCCGCGATCTCCAGCAGCCCCTCCACCAGCCGCCGCGTCCGCCGCTCCAGCGCGGGGTACGGGTCCTCCTCGCGCAGCACCCGCAGCTGCGCCAGCCCGGCCGCCATCGCCAGCGGGTTGCCGGAGAGGGTGCCGGCCTGGTACACGGGGCCGACGGGCGCCACCCGGTCCATGATCTCCCGCCGCCCCCCGTACGCGCCCACCGGGAGCCCCGCGCCGATCACCTTCCCCAGCGTGGTGAGGTCGGGTACGATGCCGAAGCGCGCCTGCGCCCCGCCGGGAGCCACGCGGAAGCCGGTCATCACCTCGTCGAAGACCAGCAGCGCGCCGTCGGCCTCGGTGAGGCGCCGCAGGGCGGGGAGGAACCCTTCCAGGGGAGGGATGAAGCCGGCGTTCCCCACCACCGGCTCCAAGATGACGGCGGCGATGCGCCCCGGGTGGGCGCGGAAGGCGGCCTCGACCGCCTCCAGGTCGTTGAACGGCGCGGTGAGGGTGAGGCGGGAGAGCGCCGCCGGCACCCCGGGCGAGTCGGGGAGCCCGAGCGTGGCCACGCCGGAGCCGGCCTTCACCAGGAAGGAGTCGCCGTGGCCGTGGTAGCACCCCTCGAACTTCAGCACCAGCTCGCGCCCGGTGAAGCCGCGCGCCAGCCGGACCGCGCTCATGGTGGCCTCGGTGCCGCTGCTGACGAAGCGCAGCCGCTCCGCCGAGGGGAAGAAGCCGCGCACCGTCTCGGCCAGCTCCACCTCCGCCTCGGTGGGGGCGCCGTACGAGGTGCCGCGCCCGGCGGCTTCGCACACGGCGGCGACCACCGCGGGGTGGGCGTGGCCCAGGATGAGCGGGCCCCAGGAGAGGACGTAGTCGAGGTACGCGTTGCCGTCGGCGTCCCAGAGCCGGCACCCCTCGGCGCGGGCGACGAAGAAGGGCTCGCCGCCCACCGCGCGGAAGGCGCGCACCGGGGAGTTGACCCCGCCGGGGATGACCTCGCAGGCGCGGCGGAAGAGCTCGGCGGAGCGGGGCCGGCCGGGCATCCTACGAGCGGAAGTTGCCGAAGGAGAGCTCCAGCCCGAAGTCCTCCTGCTTCAGCGCGCCGATGACGGCCTGCAGCTCGTCGATGGAGGGGGAGGTGACGCGCACCTGGTCGTCCTGGATCTGCGCGGTGACCTTCTTGAAGCCGGCGGCCTTGATCGCCTTGACGATCTCCTTCCCCTTCTCGGTGGAGATCCCCTGCACCAGGGTGAGGGTCTGGCGCGCCTTCCCGCCGAAGGCCTGCTCCACCTCGCCGTAGTCCAGGTTGCGGATGGGGACGCCGCGCTTCAGCAGCTTGGACTGGATGACGTCGACCAGCGCCTTGAGCTTGAAGTCGTCGTCGGCCAGGAGCTTGAGCGCGCCCGCCTTGCGGTCGAAGTCGATCTCGGCGGTGGCGCCCTTGAAGTCGTAGCGCTGCGCCACCTCCTTGCGCGCCTGGTTGACGGCGTTGTCCACCTCCTGCAGGTCGATGGGTGAGGTGACGTCGAAGCTGGCGGTCTTGGCCATCGGTCGCGGCTCGGGAGCGGGGGAGGTCCTGGGCCGGCCAATGTATCCGCGCGGGCGGGAGGACGAAAGCTCAGTCTCCGGCCGCGCGGGTGGCGATGACGGCGCCGGCGGAGAGGGTGCGGTGCACCGGGCAGCGGTCGGCGATCTCCAGCAGCCGCGCGCGCTGCTCGGCGTCGAGCGGACCCTCCAGCCGCACCTGGCGCTCCACGCGGTCCATGCGCGGCTCGCGGTCCGGGCAGGCTTCGCCGTCCAGCGCGTGCACGCGGCTGTGGCTGGACTGCACCGTCACCCCCTCCAGCGGCCATCCCTTGCGGGCGGCGTACATCCGCAGCGTCATCCCCGTGCAGGCGCCGAGCGCCGCCAGCAGCAGGTCGTAGGGGGTGGGGCCGGCGTCTGCGCCGCCCACCGCCACCGGCTCGTCCAGCACCAGCACGTGGCGCCCCGCGCGCGCCTCGGTGCGGAACCCCGCGGCGCCGGTCTCCGTCACCACGCGCCCGCCCGCGGTCAGCGTGGCCAGGGGCGGCGCGGGCGACTCGGGGAGCCAGCGCGTGGCCCAGGCGGCGATCATCCGCCCCGCGTACGCCGCGTCGGCGCGGCCGGTGAGCAGGTGATCCGCCGGGTCCAGCGAGACGAAGCTCCTGGGGTGCTTCGCCGCCTGGAAGATGCGCGCGGCGTGCTCCACGCCCACCGTCTGGTCGCGCGGTGAGTGCATCACCAGCAGGGGAAGGCCGAGCTTCCCCAGCTCCTCCTCCACCCGCGCGGCGCGCAGGTCGTCCAGCAACGCACGGGTCACGGTGAAGGGTTGGCCGCCCAGGTGCACGGTGGCCTGGCCGCTCGCCTCGATCTCGGCGCGCGACTCGCCGAGCAGCCCGGCCACGTGCCAGGGATCCGAGGGCGCGGCGATGGTGACCACGCCCCGCAGCGAGGAGATGCGCGGCGCGGCGCAGAGCGCGGCGGTGCCACCCAGCGAGTGGCCGATGAGGAGGGTGGGGGCGATGCCGCGCGCGGTCATGGCCCCGGCGGCGGCCACCAGGTCGTCCACGTTGGAGGAGAAGCCGGTCTCCGCGAAGTCGCCCTCGCTCCCGCCCAGGCCGGTGAAGTCGAAGCGCAGCACGGCCACTCCCTCGCGCGCCAGGGCGCGGGAGAGGTTGACCTGGGCGGTGAGGTTCTTGGTGCAGGTGAAGCAGTGCGCCGAGAGGGCCCACGCCACCGGCTCGCCGCCGGGCGGGAGGTCGAGCCGTGCCGCGAGGGTGTGGCCGCGCGAGCCGGTGAAGGTGAGCGGGACGGTGTGCATCGGTTCAGCTGGTAGGAAGGAAACAGCGCGGGACCCTGGGGTTTGACGTGAATCGGTGAGCGCGGTTACGACGCGCCTTTCGCCTCAGGCCAGGCGGAGCCGGCGGTCCTCGCGGAGGTCGAAGCGCATGCTGACCGGGACCTGCTCCGGCGTGCGGCCGAAGCGCTGCGCCTCCTCGATCCGCTGCGCCTGCATCGTCCGGTTGCGTACGAAGCCTCGGCCCTCGTACCAGCCCACCAGTTCCGGCTGCGCGTCGAGCGTAACGTACCGGCACGCTACCTCCCGCCCCACATCCCATGCAAACGCCGTCATGAATCCCACGATGAATCTGCCGAGACCCTTTCCCGCGAAGCGGCGGTCCACCCCCAGCTGGCAGAGCTTCAGGGCCCCGACGTGCTTGAACCGGATTTGCCCGCGCTCTTTGCGTCCCAATACCAGTCCGGCCATCACCACCGCGGCGAATGCGGCCAGTCTACCCTGGATGAAGAACAGATAGGTTGTCGAAAGCCTGTCCTGCAGGTCCGCCCAGGCGTGGCCATAGAGGAAGGCGTTCTGCTCTTCCCTGCCGCAGTCGAACCCCGGCGGGGGCTCCTCATGGAGAATGTGATAGGAGATTTCCCCCAATGCCCAGTAGAGCCTACCGGTCGTGGTGTGCTTTCTGTCCATTTTGTGCATGGCGCGTAAGAAAGCGGGCAAGCCCTCTGGACCTGCCCGCGCATCCCTGCCCGGCTACCCCGCCCGTGCTTCCTTCTCCTTGGTGCGCCGGATCAGTTCCGCCGCCAGGTGCGCCATCTCGAAGGTAGCGCGCCGTTCCGGGGTGTCCGCCGGGGGGCGGCTCATCTCGTCGAGAATCTCTTTCACCCCTTCCGGGGAGAGAGGTGGTGTCGATCGAACGTCCATGTACAGCCTCCGCGAAAAAGCTCCACTCCAGGATACTTGTGTTGCACAGGATGTCAAGAGTTCTCTTACTGATCGAACACTTGCGTTCCCGGCGGAGGGGTGAAACTGAACAGCGCATCGGAGAGCGCCGGGTTCAGCCGGATGTTGCGCAGCTCCACCCGCCGCACCGAGTCGTTCTCCTCCGTCATCTCGAAGCGGCGGATCAGGTTGTCGTCCTTGTCCACCCACACCTTCAGGATCTTGTACGGCGAGGCGCGCCGCGGCACCAGCGTCAGCACGTACGTCGCCTCGCCGCCCACCGACTCCTCCCCCACCAGCGTGGCCACGTAGCGCGCCGTGGGGTTGCTCACGAACTCGCGCTGGAAGTCCGCCCGCTCGCCGCCCTCCGCGATGGAGGTGCGGATGACCTGCGTGCGGTCGTTGCTCGGGTAGTAGAGCCAGAAGTGGCGCCCGTCGGCCACGATGACGTCGCCCGCCGGGTCGGTGAAGCGCATCAGGAAGCGGTCCGGCTTGCGCTGGTAGAGCTTGCCCGTGCTGCGCTGGCTGGTGCCCAGGAGCGGCACCGTCAGGCTCTGCACGAAGTCCGCCTCCAGCGAGCGGATCCCCGCCGCCGTGCGCTCCACCCGCCCCAGGATCTCCGCCGCGCGGTCCTGGCTGTCGGAATCGCCGGCGGGGGCCGCCGGCTGCGCACCCTTCGGCTCCGCGCCGGCGGGAGCGGCGGGCTCCGTTCCGGCGCCGGCGGGCGGGGCGAGCGCGGTATCGCCGCCCGCGACCGCGGGGGCGGGGACGTCCTCCACTCCCCCGTTCGCGGCGCGCGCGGCGGCCACGTCCTCGGCGGTGGTCACCTGGATCCCCTGCCGCTCGCCGACGGCGTCGGCGGATTCGCGCCCGCCGCACGCCGACAGGGCGAGCGGGAGCAGGAGGAGGACGGCTGCGGGGCGCTGGAGTTTCATGTCTATGTCCACGACGTAGTTAGCAGGCTTCGACGCGATCGGTACCCGCGGGCGCAAGCGCCGTTCCGGCGCGGCGCGGCAAGGTAACCCACCGGCGCCTCCGAAAGAAGCCCGCCGATCCTCCCGTCACTGGATCACGAAGAGCTTCCCGATCAGCCATCCCAGCCCCGCCAGCAGGAGCCCCAGCGGCCCCAGCACCCGCTTGCGGTGGATGTCCAGCGTCACCTGCGACATGGCCACGTCCGTCCGCAGCCGCTTGAGGCGCGCCTCCAGCGCGTCGATCTCGGTCTGCACGCGCGCCAGCTCGCGCTCCACCGCGATCACGTCCTGCACCCCGCCCGCCCGCTGCAGGTGCTGCCGCAGCCGGTCGCGCACCGCCACCAGGTTCTGCAGCCGCGCCTCGAGGTCGGTGGACTCCTCCGTCACGTCCAGGGCGCTCACCCGGCGGTCCTCCACCTCGCCCAGCCGCGAGACGGCGGCGAGCACGGAGTCGAGCGACGCGGCGGGGATGCGCAGCACCAGGTGCACGCGCTTCGCCTCGCGCGCGGTGGCGGACTCCACGTAGCCGCCCACGCCGCGCGTCACCGCCTCCACCTGCGCGGCGGCCTCCGCCGGCCGCTCCGCCTCCAGCTCCAGCGAGACGCGCTGTACCAGCAGCCGCTCGTCGACGCTGGCGCCCTCGCCCGCGCCGGCGGGGGCCGGCGGTGGGGGCGCGGGGAGGTTCGAGGTGCAGGCGGCGAGCGCCAGCGCGCACAGGACGGGAAAGAGTCGGGTGGGGTGCATGGCTCCTGCCGGGCGAGGGTGGGAGGGGGCGGCGCGGTGTAACGCCTGCCGCCTCCCTCCTCTGACGGCTCAGCCGGCGGCCCGCCGCCACACCCCCGGGAGCGCCAGCACGCCCAGCGCGAGGGCGGGGAGGAAGACGGTGGGAAGGTCGCTCCACACGTGCGAGCGCGGCAGGTGCCCGGAGGCGAGGTCGAACGCGTGCAGGAGGGCGTGCCCCACGAAGAAGGCGGCGATCCCCACGTGCACCGGGTAGCAGCGCCGGAGGTTGGCCGCGCACCAGACCAGCCCCGCGCCGCACACCGCGAAGGCGACGCCCACGTCGCGCACGAGGTGGCGGTTGAGCGGCCCGGTGTCCGGGACGCCGGCCGGGAAGCGCGCGTACCACGTCTCGGGCGAGGCGAGCATCCACGCCGCGTTGGCCAGCGTGGCCGCGCCGAACAGCAGGTAGAGGGCCCTGAGCACGCTAGCGGGCGGTCGTCGGCGGGGCGCCCGGCTGCAGCGTGGCGATGTAGGCGCGCAGGGCGCGCAGCTCGCTGTCGGTCAGGTGGCCGAAGAAGCGGATCGGCATGAACTGGGTCTTCACCGTGCGGCCGCCGGGCACCTTCCCCGTGCGCAGCGCGGTGGCGAACTCCTCGAACGACCACTGCGACGTGTGGCTGAGCCCCGGCACCGGCGGCCCGGAGGGGTCGGGGTGCGTGCCGCCCTCCAGGCTCCGTCCGTGGCACTCCACGCAGGTGCTGGAGGCCAGGTAGCGCCCGTACTCGGGCGTCTCGCCCACCGGCG
>DASUNK010000283.1:0-3505 GCA_036277195.1 Longimicrobiaceae bacterium
CCTCCCCCGCGGGCAGCTCGTGGAGTTGGTGGGCTCCCGCACCAGCGGCCGCTTCTCCACCGTTCTCGCCATTCTCGCTGCTGCCACGAGCATAGGCGAAGCCGCGGCTCTGGTCGATCTGGGCGACGGGCTCGACCCCACCGCGGCCGAGGCTCTCGGGGCCGACCTCCAGCGCCTGCTCTGGCTGCGGCCGCACAATCTCAAGCAGGCCCTGGCCGCGGCCGAGATGGTGCTCGCGAGCGGCTTCCCCCTGGTCGCCGTGGATCTCGGCATGCCGCCGGTCCGCGGCGGACGCGGCGTAGAGGCGGCCTGGCTGCGGCTCGCCCGCGCCGCCCGCGCGCACAATGCGGCGTTCCTCGTTTCGACCCCCTACCGGGTGAGCGGCACGGCCGCGGGCGTGGTCCTCAAGGCCGAGCGCACTCGCGCCGCGTGGCAGGGGGAGGAGGGCGCCATCCAGCTCCTGAGCGGCGCCTCGGCCCGCCTGCAATTGGAGAAGAAGCGCGGACTGCTCCCCGGCCAGAGCGAGGAGATGAGGCTCGCTCTCGGGGAGGTGCCCCTGGCTTCCAGAAAGACCCCTCCCCTGCCCTCCCCTGCTTCGCAGGAGAGGGAGTCCCCGCCCGTCCGGAGAACAGAACTACTCCGGGTGGCTGCGGGGTATTGAACGATGCCCGGCCCGCGCATCGCCTGCATCCATCTTCCACTGTTTCCCCTGGCTGCCCGGCTGCGGAGCGAGCCCGAGCTGGTGCGCGAGGCCGTGGTCGTCACCGAGGGCAACGGCAACGCCGCCCGCGTGGTCGCCGGCACCCGCCTGGCTCGGGAGGCCGGGGTCAAGCCCGGCCACACCCTCCCCCAGGCGCGGGCCCTCTGCCCCAAGCTGGTGGCCCGCACCCGCGACGAGGAGTGCGAGCGCACTGCCCAGGAGGCGCTTCTGGAGGTGGCCGAAGCATTCTCCCCGCGCGTGGAGGATGCCCGCGAAGGGGTGGCCTACGTGGACGTCGAGGGGCTGGAGCGCCATTTCAAGAGTCCGTCGCCCGAATTGGAGCTGGGGCGCTCCCTGGTCGCCGCCGCGGACAAGGCAGGCCTGCCGGTGCGGGTGGGGATCGCGTCGAGCAAGCTCGCCGCCCGGGTCGCGGCCGGCCTCCCGGACTCGCCGGTGATCGTTCCCGACGGCGAGGAGGCGGCGTTCCTGGCGCCGCTCCCCCTGGCCCGATTGGCGCCCGAGGTGGAGATCGCCTCGACGCTGGAGCAGTGGGGGGTGCGCTCGATCGGCGATTTCGCCCGCCTTCCCAAGGAGCGGGTGGCGAGCCGGCTCGGCCGCACCGGCCGCGAGCTGCACGCCACAGCGCGCGGCATGGATTCCCGGCCGCTGATCCCGCGCGAGCTGCCGCCGGTCTTCAACGAGGGGATGAACCTGGAGTGGCCCCTGGTCTCGCTGGAGCCGTTCCTCTTCGTGGGCCGTGCCGCGCTGGAGCGGCTCTGCGAGCGGCTGGAGTCGGCCGGGCTCGCCTGCCAGCGCCTGGGCCTGGAGCTGCGCCTGGAACCGGACGGGCACCAGACGCGGACGATCGACATGCCGGCTCCCACCCGGGACGTGAAGACGCTGCTCACCCTGATGAAGCTGAACCTGGAGGAGACGCCGCCGGGCGCGCCCGTGGCCGGCTTCACCTTTCTCGCCTGGCCGGACCGGCCGCGCGAGGCGCAGCTCTCGCTCTACGGCCCGGCCGCGCTCTCGCCGGACAAGCTCGCCACCACCCTCGCCCGCCTCTTCGCCCTGCTCGGGCCCGACCGCGTCGGCTCCCCCCGCCCGGTGGACGGCCACCGCCCCGAGCGCTTCTCGCTGGTGGAGTACACGCCTCCCCCGCCGCCGGAGGTCCGCCGCGAGCCCCGCGCGGGCCGCGGCCTGCTCGCCGTGCGGGTGCTCCGTCCGCCGCTGAGCCTGGAGGTGATCTCGGAGGATCAGCAGCCCGTGGAGGTCCGCACCCTGGTCCAGGACGAGTCGGAGAAACGCCCCCGAGTCGAGGGCCGGGTCAAGGTCGCCTCCGGCCCCTGGGGATTGGAGGAAGGCTGGTGGACCGAGGAGCCCACCGGCCGGGACTACTGGGACGTGGAGCTGACAGGCGGCATCTATCGGATCTACCGGGACCGCGCCACGGGCGAGTGGTTCGCGGACGGCATCTACGATTGATCCTCAGGCGGCACCACGAGCACGCTGCACGGCGCCTTCCGGACGACGTCCGCGGCCACGCTGCCGATGGCGAAGCGGTCGAAACCCCCTAACCCGTGGGTACCGAGCAGGATTAGGTCGGGACGGTAGCCGGCGATCTCCGCGAAGATCTCCTCCCGGGTGTTCCCCGTGCGCACCTTGCGCTGCGCCGCGCGCCCCCCCACGAAGCGCTCCAGCTTCTCCTCCGCGAGGCGGTCGATCTGCTCGGGGGTGAGCTCGAACGAGGTCTGCCGCTCTATCACGCTCAGCACGAACAACGCCTCCACCTCCGGCGCCGCGCCCAGCTCGAAGAGCACGCCCAGACCGCGCCCGAACGACTCGGCCGAGAGGGGCGACAGGTCCACCGGCGCCAGCACCTTCTTCGGAGGGACGCTCAGGCCGCCGCGCACCACCAGGACCGGGCAATGGGCACGGCGCAGGACGCGGTCGGCCGTCGATCCCAGACGCCGTTGGAGCCGCCCTCCGCCCGTGGCGCCCACGATCAGGAGGTCGGCACCGACCTCCGCGGCCAGATCGGGCAGCATCCGGTGCGGCGCCCCCCTGCGGACATGGAGCTCACCATCGGCGATTCCCACCCGCCGTGCCTGCTCCGCCAGCGCCTCGCGGGCCTGCTGCTCCTCCCGCGCGAGGATGGAATCGTTGACGCCTGCGCCCAGCTCGCTCAGGTAGGCGATGGGCGGCGCGAACGAAAACGCCAGGTGAACCCTGGCCCCGGCCGCACGGACCACCTGCACGCCGGTGCTCACCAGGGCATCGCTGTCGTTGTCTAAATCGGTCCCGATCAGGACCGTTCGGATGTCGCTCATGGGCGGAGTATATGAGGGGAAGGCAGAAAGACGAACCGCGGCGCCAGGCATGCCCGGCGCCGCGGTTCAAAAGCTAGAAGAGTGCTGCTTTAGAAGCGCCAGACGATACCGGCGTTCAGACCCAACCCGTCGAGACGGATGGCGACGTCGTCGCGGATGTCATCCGGGAACCCGTCCTCGTCCTCGGAGACCGTGGCCTCCATGTTGCGGTAGATGGCCTCGGCCATGAACGAGACGCCGGAGTCCCGAGCGCCGAACTCGCTGCCGAGGACGGCGTAGAAGCCGACCTCGTCATCGATGTCGCCTTCGGTGGTGTCCAGCATGTAATAACCGGCACCGCCGCCGACGTACGGGTTGAAGGCAGAGCCCTCGGCGAAATCGAACCGCAGGCCAGCCTCGATCGGGATGGCGCTGACCTCGAAGTCGAAGCGCTCGGGCTCGGTGTCGGCGGTCACGTCAGAGAAATAGGTACCCC
>DASUNK010000284.1:0-3235 GCA_036277195.1 Longimicrobiaceae bacterium
CGCCCTCGCTCCGCCCCAGCGCCTACAGCCGCTCCAGCAGCTCGAGGGAGAGCTCCACCGGAACCCACGCGCCCCGGTACGTCTGCACCGCCGGGCGGGGATGGTCGGTGGGCAACTCCAGCAGCCCCGGCGCGCCCGCCAAGCGCTCCTTCCAGTACGCCAGCTGCCGATCCAGCACCTCGCCCGCCAGCTGCTCGCGCTGCCACACCGCGTAGTCGGCGTACTGCACCGCCGGCTCCGGCAGCGGCGACTCCCCGCCCTGGCGGTACGCCGCGTACAGCGCCGTCAGCTCCCGGAAGAACACCCCCATGCTCCACCCGTCGCTGACGATGTGGTGCATCGAGAGCAGCAGCACGTGGCCTTCCTCGCCCAGCCGCAGCAGCCCGGCACGGACGAGCGGTCCCGCGGCGAGGTCGAACGGCCGCCGCGCCTCCTCCCCGGCCCGGCGCCTGACCGCCGCCTCGCGGTCCGCCTCGCCGAGCCTCGACAGGTCCTCCACCGGCAGGACGAACCCGCCAAAAGGCGCGATCACCTGCACCGGCGAGCCGTCCGCCTCGGCGAAGACCGTCCGCAGCGCCTCGTGCCTGCGGACGACCTCGCCCAGCGCCCGCTCCAGCGCCGCCTCGTCCAGGGCTCCGCTCAGGCGCCATGCCACGGGGAGGTTGTAAGTGGCGCTGCCCGGCTCCAGCCGGTCGATGAACCAGAGCCGCTCCTGCGCGAAGGAGAGCGGCAGCGCCCCCGTGCGCTCCACCGGCACCACCGGCGGCAGCACCGGCAGCTTCGCGCGGCGAATCTCCTCCACGCGCCCGGCCAGCTCCGCCACGGTCGGCCCCTCGAAGAGCGCGCGTAGCGGCACCTCCACCCCGAACACCTGCCGCACCCGCGAGACCACCCGCGTGGCCAGCAGCGAGTGGCCCCCCAGCTCGAAGAAGCTCTCCGTCACCCCCACCCGCTCCAGGCGCAGCGTCTCCGCCCAGATCTCCGCCAGCACCTCCTCGGCCGGCGTCCGGGGAGCCACGTAGCGCTCCTCCGCCGACGCGAGCTCCGGCGCCGGCAATGACGTGCGGTCCAGCTTCCCGTTCGGCGCCAGCGGGAGTGCGTCCAGGAAGACGTACGCGGACGGGACCATGTACTCCGGGAGCTCCCGGAGCAGGTGCTCGCGCAGGACTCCCGCCTCCACGTCGCCCACCACGTACGCCACCAGCCGCTTCTCGCCCGCGTCCTCGCGCGCTGTCACCACGCACTCGCGCACCCCGCCGTGCCGGCGCAGCGCTGCCTCGATCTCCCCCGGCTCGATGCGGAAGCCGCGCACCTTCACCTGGTGGTCGGCGCGGCCCAGGTACTCCAGCGTCCCGTCGTCGCGCCAGCGCGCGCGGTCGCCGGTGCGGTACATCCGCTCCCCCGCCCGCCCGCCGAGCGGGTCGGGGACGAAGCGCTCGGCCGTCAGCCCGCGGCGCCCCAGGTACCCCCGCGCCACCCCGGCGCCCGCGACGAACAGCTCTCCCGGCGCCCCCACCGGCGTGGGGCGCATCCGGGCGTCCAGCACGTAGGCGCGCGCGTTCGCCACCGGGCGCCCGATCCCCACCCGTCCGGCGTCCATCCGCCCCGCCACGGCGTTGACCGTGGTCTCGGTGGGCCCGTACAGGTTCCAGACCTCCACCGCCGGGAGCGCCGCGCGGGTGCGCTCCAGCAGCTCCGGGCCCGTGGCCTCGCCGCCCAGGAGAAGGCGGTCCACTCCGGCGGGGGTCCCCAGCTCCAAGACCGCGCTCCAGAGCGACGGCACGCAGTTGAGCGCCAGCCGCCCCTCCGCGGCGCGGAGCGCCTCCAGGAGCGCCGCGGGGTCACGCTGCGCCCCGGCGGGGAGGATCCACACCGCGCCCCCCCGCAGGAGCGGCCCCAGCACCTGCTTGGTCGACGCGTCGAAGGAGAGCTTCGTGGTCCACGGCAGCCGCTCCACCCCGTCCAGCGCCGTCTCATCGATCCACCGGAGGTAGTTGGCGAGGGAGCGGTGCGAGACCGCGACCCCCTTGGGCCGCCCCGTGGAGCCCGAGGTGTGGATGACGTACGCCAGGTGGTCGGGATCGAGATCCGCGCGCTCCGGGTTCGTCTCCGGCCGCTCCGCCCACGCCGCGTCATCGGCATCGAAGCGGATCACCGGGATGCCGCACCCCTCGCATCGCGCGGCCGGCGCGCGCTGCGCGAGGGCCGCAACGGGGGCGCTGTCGGCGAGGAGGTAGCGCAGGCGCTCCTCCGGGGACTCGGGGTCGAGCGGGACGTAGGCGCCGCCCGACTTGAGCACGGCCAGCAGCGCCGCCAGCGTCTCCGGCGCCGGCTCGGCGCAGATCGCCACCCGCGCGTCGGGGCCCACACCGAGCGAGACCAGGTGGTGCGACAGCCGGTTGGCGCGGGCGTTCAGCTCCGCGTACGTCCACGTCCCGCCGTCGAAGGCCACCGCCACCGCGCCCGGCGTGCGCTCCGCCTGCCGCTCGATGAGCCGGTGCACGCATTCGGCGGGGTACGGCGCCTCCGTCCGGTTCCACTCCACGACGACTCGGGCACGCTCCTCCGGCCCGGCGAGCTCCAGTTGCGAAAGCCGCACGTCCGCGTCCGCGGCGACCTGCTCCAGCACCCGCTCCAGGTGGCCGAGCATCCGATCGACCGTGCCGCGCTCGAAGAGGTCGGTGCTGTAGTTCAGTCCGCCACGCAGGCCCTGGGCGGTCGCCGCGAGCGACAGGGAAAGATCGAACTTGGCGCTCGCGAGCTCCGCACCGACTCCGCTCACGTTCAGCCCCGGAAGAGCGCCTCCTCCGCCCCCGGCGTCCTGCAGCGAGAACATCACCTGGAAGAGCGGCGAGTGGCTCAGGGACCGCTCCGGCTGCAGCTCGGCCACCAGCTTCTCGAAGGGCACCTCCTGGTGCTCGTACGCGCCCAGCGTCGCCTCCCGCACCCGCCCCAGCACCTCGCGGAAGCTCGGGTCGCCCGAGAGGTCGGTGCGCAGCACCAGGGTGTTGAGGAAGAAGCCGATCAGCTCCTCCACCTCCCCGCGCGTGCGCCCGGCGATCGGGCTCCCCACCACCACGTCCTCGCTGCCGGCGTACCTGCCCAGCAGCACCTGGAAGGCGCCCAGCAGCGTCATGTACAGCGTCGCGCCCTCGCTCCGTCCCAGCGCCTGCAACCGCTCCAGCAGCTCGAGGGAGAGCTCCACCGGGACCGTCGCGCCCCGATACGTCTGCAC
>DASUNK010000285.1:0-3422 GCA_036277195.1 Longimicrobiaceae bacterium
CCTCCGGAGGGGGGTGGGGAGGGAAGGGCGCCGCGGCCCGCCCCGGGGGATCGGGGCGGGCGCGGCTCCCGGGCTCAGCAGCAGATCATCGGGGCCTGCGAGCCCCAGCAGGTGTCGCCGCACGTCCACTCGCACGAGCCACCGCAGGAGAAGCAGGTGAACTCGCCGCAGGTCTCGCCGCAGCTCCCGCCGCAGCTCCCCGCGCAGGTGTTGGCGCAGGTCTGGGCGCAGGTGGCCGCGCAGGTCTGGTCGCAGGTTGCGGCGCACGATGCGCAGGTCGCCTCGCCGCACCCCGTCCCGAAGCAGCTGATGTCCGTGCAGAAGTCGGTACACCCCCACCGCGTGGCGTCGTTACCGTGCACCGTCCCCACCCGCGCCTTCGGGACGGCGGCCGTGGGATCGAAGGTCTCCACCTGCAGCTTGTCGAAGTCCAGCCGCAGCTTCTTCATCGTCTCCTCCCCTGGTTCGGCGCTTCCCCGTCATCCGGCCCGCGCGGGAGTGCGCGGCCGGCACGAGACGCGAAGCGGCCGCGCACTCCCGAAACGGGATGCGCGGCCGCCGGCAAGACGTCAGGAGCCGTCCGCGCCGCGAAGGGCGGGGAGGCGACAGGGCGCGGAACAGCGACAACGGCACGCGGACGAGGACATCGGCGCTTCGTCTGCTGGAGCGAATCTCCTGGGGCGCTAACAATACGCCACCGTGGGAAAAAAGGGAAGGGACTTCCATCGCCCGCAACCACTGCCACGATCGGCGTATCAGCACGGCTTTCGGCAGGATTGCGATTCCCCCGATTCGAATCGCCCAAAACAAAGTAGCCACGCTTCACGCCATCTCTGTGACCCGTGGTTCCCCTGGCCCCGCGGGCGGCGTATTCTTCCTGCCGTGGCAGCGCGGCCCCAGGGGACGAGGTGGAAATGGCGACGCAGCTCTTCAGGACCCCGCACGTGGTGATCGTGGGCGGCGGCTTCGGCGGCCTGGCGGCGGCGCGCGCCCTCCGCCGCGCCCCGGTGAGCCTCACCCTCATCGACCGGCGCAACCACCACCTCTTCCAGCCCCTCCTCTACCAGGTGGCCACCGCCGCCCTCTCGCCGGCCGACATCTCGGGCCCCATCCGCTCCATCCTGCGCCGGCAGGCGAACACCGACGTGCTGATGGGCGAGGTGGCGGACGTGGACGCCGGGCGGCGCTGCGTGCTGCTGGCCGACGGGCGCCGGCTGGAGTACGACTTCCTGGTGGTGTCCACCGGCGCCACCCACGCCTACTTCGGCCACCCGGAGTGGGCGCCGGTGGCGCCCGGGCTCAAGACCATCGAGGACGCCACCGAGATCCGCCGCCGCTTCCTGCTGGCCTTCGAGGCCGCCGAGCAGGAGGACGACCCCGAGGAGCGGCGCGCACTGCTCACCTTCGTGGTGGTGGGCGCGGGGCCCACCGGGGTGGAGATGGCCGGCGCCTTCGCCGAGATCGCCCGCCACTCGCTGGTGAAGGACTTCCGCCGCATCGACCCGACCACGGCCCGCATCGTCCTGCTGGAGGGCGGCCCCCGCCTGCTGGCGGCGTACCACGAGGAGCTCTCGGCGTACGCGGCGCGCGCGCTGGCGCGGATCGGGGTGGAGGTGCACAAGGACGCCCGGGTCACCCGCATCGAGGCGGACGCGGTGTACGTGGGCGAGGAGCGCATCCGCACGCGCAACGTGGTGTGGGCGGCCGGCGTCACCGCCTCGCCGCTGGGGAAGCGGCTCGGCGCCCCCACCGACGCGGTGGGCCGGGTGCAGGTGGAGCCGGACCTGTCGCTCCCCGGCCACCCCGAGGTGTTCGTCATCGGAGACCTGGCGGTCTTCCCCGGGAAGGACGGGCGCCCGCTCCCCGGCGTGGCGCCGGTGGCCATGCAGCAGGGCCGCCACGCGGCCGAGGGGATCCGCCGCACGCTGGCGGGGCGCCCGCGCCGGCCCTTCCGCTACTTCGACAAGGGGAACATGGCCACCATCGGCCGGCGCGCGGCCATCCTGGAGTCGCACGCGCTGCGGCTGACGGGATGGCTGGCGTGGATGGCGTGGCTCTTCATCCACATCCTGTCGCTCATCGGCTTCCGCAACCGGGTGGCGGTGATGATGGAGTGGGCGTGGAGCTACCTCACCTGGCAGCGCGGGGCGCGGCTGATCACCGGCGACGTGGGGGCGGACCTGGCGCCGCCGGGCGCGCCGATCGGCACCCCGGAGGAGAGCGCCAGCGGGCGCGACGCCCGCGCCGCCGAGGCGCAGGGGCAGACGGTGCCGGCCGACGCGGAGTCGGCCGGGTGGATGAGCGCCGACCGCCACCAGGCGCGCCCCGGCTGATGCAGCCCGGCTGCCTGCGCCGGCTGGAACGGTGGGCGGCCGGCCGGGGGGTGCGGCTGGAGCGGCTGCGCTACTCCCGCCCCGAGGCGGGGGGCGAGACGGCGGCGCTCCGCCTGTCGCCCCCCGGCGCGGCGCGGGCGCGGGTGGTGGCGGCGCACGGCGCCGGCGACGACGCGCTCTACCCGCTGGTGGCCGTCTTCCGGGCGCTGGTGGAGGACGGGGCGGAGGTGTTCGCCTTCGACCTGGACGGCCACGGCCGCACCAGCACCACCCGCTTCTCCCCCGAGACGATCGCCGGGGCGGTGCCGGCCGCCGTGGCCGAGGCCACGCGCGGCCGCCCCGACCTCCCGCTCCACCTCTTCGGCCACAGCTTCGGCGGGTCGCTGGTGCTGCACGCGCTGGGCGCGGGCGCGGTGCCGCGGGCCGCGTCCGCGGTCGCCGTCTCGGCGCCGGTGGCGGTGGCGCCCACCTGGGGGATCGTGCTGGCGGAGGCGCTCTCGGTGCTGCGCCCGGCCACGCTGGCGCAGCGCCGGCACTACGGCGTGTGGGGGCTGCTCCCGGCCGCGGGGTCCTTCAAGCGCGGCGCCTTCCCCTTCCGCTGCGGCACGCCGGGCGCCACGGGATACGTGGACGAGGTGCGCCGTGCGCTCGCCGTGCTGGCGCTGGAGCGCACGGCGGCGGAGATCCGGCGCCCGGTGCTGCTGGTGCACGGGAGCGGCGACCGGCTGGTGCCCCCGGAGAACGCCGAGCGGCTGGCGCGGGCCATCCCCGGCGCGGCGCTGGCGCTCCTCCCCGGGCTCACCCACTTCGGCACGGCGATCGCCCCGGAGACGGCGGAGCGCGTGCGCGACTGGGTCCGATGCCGCGCGCACTGAAGATCGACGTCCACGCCCACCTGGCGGGGCTCGGCGACGGCGAGTCGGGGTGCTGGACGTCGCCGCGCTTCCGGCGGCGCTACCTCATCCGCGCCCTCCAGTGGCTGCACGGCATCGACCCCGACCACGCGGAGAGCTCGCCCGACGCGGACTGGGCGGCGCTCCTCGCGCGCCGGGTGCGCGGGAGCGAGCTCGACCACGCGGTGGCGCTGGG
>DASUNK010000286.1:0-3273 GCA_036277195.1 Longimicrobiaceae bacterium
TCCGGCGCGTGCTGCGGGCCGCGCACCGACACCCGCACCGCACCGCGGCGGCGCTGGCGCTGCTGCACCTGGCACTGGCGCTCCTCGCCTTCCAGCCGGCCCCGCATCCCGGCGGCGACAACGCCACCTACCTGGCCCTCGCCCGCTCGCTGCTGGAGGACGGCGCCTACCGCGACCTCTTCGACCCCGCGCGGCCGCCGCACACGCAGTTCCCTCCCGTTTTCCCGGCGTTGGAGGCGGCGGCGCTGGCCCTGGGGGTGCGGCCCTGGGTGGGGCTCAAGCTGCTGACTGTGGCTTTCTCGGTGGCGGGGGTCGCGCTGACGTGGTACTGGCTCCGCCGGCGGCGCCGGCCGGGGCTGGCGCTGGGCGTGGCGCTCCTCGCCGCGCTCTCGCCGGGGGTGCTGGAGCTGAGCCACTGGGAGCTCTCCGACGTGCCGTTCTGGGCGTTCACCACCGCGGCGCTCCTCGCCTGGGAGCGGCTGCCGCCCCGCCGGCACGGGCGCGCGGCGCTCGCCGCCTTCCTCACCACCCTGGCCTACCTCACCCGCTCGGCGGGGCTCCCGCTGGTGGTGGCTGCCGCCGGCTGGCTGGCGCTGCGGCGGCGCTGGCGGCAACTCGGCATCCTGGCCGCGGTGCTCGGGCCGCCGGCCCTCCTCTGGTGGCTGCGCGGCCGCGCGTCCGGCGGCTACGCCTCGCTCATCCTCTTCCGCAACCCGTACGCGCCCGCGCAGGGCACCGCCGACGCGGGCGACCTGGCGCGCCGCGCCGCCGAGAACCTCGCGAGTTACGGCGGGGGCTATCTCCCGAGATTCCTCACCGGGAGCGAGGGCGTGCCGGCAGCGGGATTGGGGATGCTGCTGGTGGGGCTCGCCGCCTGGGGATGGGCGCGGCGGCTGCGGCGCCCCGGGGTGGCCGAGCTCTGGGTGCCGCTCTACCTGGCCATGCTCCTGGCCTGGCCGGTGGAGTGGGGGGGCGAGCGGCTCCTCCTCCCCCTCTTCCCCGCCCTGCTGATGTACGCGGGCGACGGCGTGGCGCGGCTGGCGAGGCTGGCGCGCGTGCCGCCGGTGCCGGCGGGTGCCGCCGCGGCTGCGGTGCTGCTGCTGGCGGCGCTGCCGGGGGTGGGCGAGGTGGTGCGCGAAGGACGGGAGTGCACGGCGCAGTACCGCGCGGGGAGCCGCTATCCCTGCCAGCGCCCGGAGTGGGAGGACTTCTACGCCCTGGCGGAGGAGGCCCGCCGCACACTCCCGGACGGGGCGGTGGTCATCTCCCGCAAGCCCGCGCTCTTCTGGGCCGTCTCGGGGCTCCCGGGGCGCAACTACCCGCTGGACCGGGAGCCCGCCGGGCTCTTCGCGGCCGCGGACGAGGCCGGGGCCCGCTACCTGGTGCTGGACTACATCGACGCGGTGGCGGTGACCTATCTCACCCCCGTGCTGATGCGCCGGCCCCAGGCCTTCTGCGTGCTGCAGGGCCTGGGGCCGGAGCGGGCCGCGCTGCTGGGGATCCACCCCGGCGCCGCGGCCATGCCGGACCTGCGCGGCGACCCCGGCGCGTCGGAGATGACGGTGGGGTTCCGCCGCTGCGGCCCCGAGTTCACGAAGGCTGCGCGCCCTCCTCCAGCTTGAACCAGATGGTGACCTTCGCCTGGAACTCGGCGATGTCGGTGCCGCGCAGGTAGCCCCGCTGCTCCTCCACCTCCAGCCACTCCAGGTTGCGGACGGACTGGCCCGCGCGCCGCACCGCCTGGCGCACGGCGTCGTCGAAGCTCTCCGCGGAGGTGCCGACCATCTCGATGGACTTGTACACGGCGCTCATCTGTCTCTCCTGGAGTGAGGTCTGTGGGTCCCGCCGGGGGAGGGGAAGATACGGGCTACGCGGTGCGAAAGCACGCCACCACCGCGTCGTGCAGGCGCCCGTTGGTGGCGAGCGTGGTGCACGGCCCGCGCACCGGCGAGCCGTCGAGCTGCGTGTAGCGGCCGCCCGCCTCGGCCATGATCACCAGCATCGGCGCGTAGTCCCAGTAGGCGCCGGAGACGGGGTCGGCCAGGATCTCCGCGCGCCCGGTGGCCACCATCAGGTAGCCGAAGGCGTCGCCCCAGGTGCGGGCGAAGCGCGTGGCCCGTACCAGCCGCTCGAAGCCGGCGCGCTCCGCGCCGGTGGCGGCGTCGCGCCAGTACTCCAGCCCCGAGGTCACCACCCGCGCCTCGGCCAGCGCATCGCACGCCGAGACGCGGGCGGGGCGTCCGTCGAGCCAGGCGCCCGCCCCCACCGCGGCCACCAGCGTCTCGCCCATCGGCGGGAGGTGCAGGCACCCCAGCGAGGGGACGCCATCCACCTCCAGCGTCAGCAGCACGGCGTAGAGCGGCACCCCGGCCGCGAACGAGCGGGTGCCGTCGATCGGGTCGGCGATCCAGCGGCGGCCGCTGCGCGAGGGCACCTCGCCCTCCTCCTCGCCCAGCACGCCGTCGTCGGGGAAGCGCTCGCGCACCGTGGCGCGGATGAAGGCCTCGGCGGCCAGGTCGCCCTCGGTGACCTCGCTCCCGTCGTCCTTGTGCCGCACCGCGGCGCGGCCGAAGTGGCGCAGGGTGATCTCGCCCGCGCCGATGGCGGTGCGCGCGGCGAAGTCCATCAGGTCGTCCCAGTCGGTGCGCTCAGGCATGCTTCGACACCCAGGGGCTCCCGCGCACCCAGAAGCGGTACGGCCAGTCCGCCGCCTGGGTGATGCCGATGCGCGGCCCCGCCGCCACCTCGGCGCCGGGGACCTCGCGGCCGCGCGCCAGCCAGAGGGGCGGCCGGTCGAGCCGGTGGTAGATCAGCTCGCCGCCCACGCCCAGGGCGCGGGCCAGGTTCCCGGGGCCGCGCATCAGCTCGCGGTCCGGGCGGCCGGGGCGCCGCGCGCGGGCGATTTCGACCCCCACCAGCGGCTCGGCGGCGCGCAGCAGCACGGCCGCGGGATAGCCCTCCGCGTCGGTCACCACGTTCAGGCACCAGTGCGCGCCGTAGATGAGGTAGACGTAGAGGGTGCCGGGCGCGCCGAACATCGGGTCGTTGCGGCGCGTGCGCCCGAAGCGCTCGGCGGCGTGCGAGGCGGCGTCGTGCGGGCCCACGTACGCCTCGGTCTCCACGATCTCGCCGATGCACCGCTCGCCGCCGATCTCGGAGACGATCAGCGCGCCGAGCAGCCCGCGGGCGACCTCCTCGGCCGGGCGGGCGTGGAAGGCGGGCGGGAGCGGCTCCAGCTCCGCAAAGCCGGAGCGCCGCGCCCGGCCGAAACCG
>DASUNK010000287.1:0-6055 GCA_036277195.1 Longimicrobiaceae bacterium
AGAAGGTGCACTTCCACGAGGTGGGCGCGCTCGACGCCATCGTCGACATCCTGTCGGCCGTGGCCGGGTGCGCCGAGCTGGGCGCGGCGGAGTTCTACACCCGCCCCGTGGCGCTGGGGCGCGGCTGGGTGGACATGGAGCACGGGCACTTCCCCGTCCCCCCGCCCGCCGTGCTGAAGCTGCTGGCCGGCATCCCCGTGCGCGACCCGGAGTTCGAGGGCGAGTGCACCACCCCCACCGGCGCCGCGATCCTGGCGGTGCTCACCGGGGGCGCGCCGCCGCCGGTCACCTTCACCCCGCTGGCCACCGGCTTCGGGGCGGGGACGCGCGACCCCGCCGACCGCCCCAACTGCCTGCGGCTGGTGCTGGTGGAGCCCGCGGCGGCGGGCGCGGACGACACGGTGCTGGTGGTGCAGTGCGACGTGGACGACCTGCCGCCCGAGTACGTGCCGCCCCTGCTGGAGGCGGCGCTGGCGGCCGGCGCGCTGGACTGCACGGCCACCCCGCTGGTGATGAAGAAGGGGCGCCCCGGGGTGCGGGTGGAGGCGCTGGCGCCGCCGGCGACGCTGGAGGCCGTTACCGGCGCGCTCTTCCGGGCCGGGTCGTCCATCGGGGTGCGCTGGTGGCCCGCCGAGCGGCGCACCCTCCCCCGCCGCGTGGAGACGGTGGTGTGGCGCGGCCAGGAGGTGCGGGTGAAGCGCTCCGCCCTCCCCGGCGGGGGCGAGCGCGCCAAGCCGGAGTTCGAGGACGTGGCCCGGGCCGCGCGGAGCCTGGGGATCACGCCGCTGGCCGCCTACCGGGCCATGCTGGCCGAGGGAGTGGCGGCGGAGGGCTGAAGGGAGGAGGACCCTTTCCACACCCGCTCCGGGCGGAGCGGCACCATCACTTTCAGGAGGACGAGATGAAGATGGATCGCGGACTGGTCTCGGCCCTGGTGGCGGCCGCCGTGACGGCCGCCTGCGCCTCGAGCGGCGGCGGCGGCGGTGGCCCCGCCCCGCGGGCCAACGCAGGGACGCTGCCGCAGGTGGCCTGCACCGGCGCGACGGCCACCCCCCAGGCCCTGGCCGCCAAGGGCGCCCTCGACCGCAGCTACATCGTGCAGGGCGACGCGAAGACTCCGTTCTTCCAGACGGCGCTGCAGCAGGCGCAGGCCGGGATCCAGGCCGACCCGCAGAACCCCCACCACCACTTCCTGGCGGCCGAGGCGCAGCTGGGGCTGAACGACCTGGCGGGCGCGGACGCCTCGCTCGACCGCGTCGTCCAGCTCTGCCCCGAGTACGCGGCGGAGGTGGCGCCGGTCCGCGACCAGGGGTGGGCCACCGCCTTCCAGGCCGGCCTCGACGCCTACGGCCAGGGCGACACCACCCGCGCCATCGCCGCCTGGGAGAGCGCCGCGGCCTTCGACGACAAGCGCATCGACACCTTCTACAACCTGGCCGTGGTGCACGGGCAGCGCGGCGACGTCGAGGCCTCGGTGCGCAACTACCGCCGGGTGCTGGAGACGATGGAGACCGCGCCGGCCGACACCGGCACCGCCGCCGCCGAGCGGGCCGAGATGCGGGCCAACGCGCTGGCGGGGATGGTCTCCGCGGGCGCCACCCTCTTCGGGCAGGACGAGTTCCAGGAGTCGGGCGAGCTCTTCGCGCTGGTGACGCGGGTGGACCCCAACAACCGCGACGCCTGGTACAACCACGCGCTGGCGCTCTACAAGCTCTCGCGCTGGCAGGAGCTGGTGCCGGTGGCCACGCGCCTGGTGCAGATCGACCCGCTCAACTACAACGGGCGGATCATCCTCTTCAACGCCTACAAGGGACTCTCCGACGCCGCCAAGGCCTCGGGGCAGACGGCGGTGGAGACGACGAACCGCAACCTGGCGCTGCGCACCCTGGAGGAGGCGGACGCCCTTCCCGTGCACGTGGAGCAGGTCACCATCGCCAACAGCGAGAGCGGGGCGCGGCTGAACGGCACGGTCAAGGGCGCGGCGGCGGCCGCCGGGACGCCGGTGCAGCTGGAGTTCACCTTCTTCGGCCCGGCGGGCGAGGTGGGGCGGCAGACGGTGACGGTGAGCGCGCCGGTCAAGGACCAGACGGCGAGCTTCGAGGTGAGCCTGGAGACGGGGCCGGTGACGGCCTACGCGTACCGCGTGGTGCGCTGACCGTCCGGCTGCCGGACCGACGACGGGCGGGGCGCTCCGCGAGGGGCGCCCCGCCCTTGCTTTCGCACTTCGCACGTCGCACTTCGCACTTCGCACTTCGCACTGCCGTTATGGGGCAAGGATCTTGCGCGCACCGGCCCTCCCGGGGCAGCTTGCGGCGGGTTTCTCCCCCGGCCAGAGACAGGAGCCGTTCTTTTGTCGACCCAGCTTCCCGAGCAGTCCTTCCAGTGTTCCCGCTGCGGCACCGAGTACGGCGAGGGCGACGCCTGCCCCGCCTGCGGCGCCCTGCGGGTGACGGTCCCCTGCGACGACGACCCCGCGCGCACCGCGCACTCGCGCTGCGTCATCTGCGGCCGCGCGGTGTGCGACGGCCCCGCCGACCAGGCGCAGCCGGCCCTCTGCGCGGACCACCGCCACGTCCCCGTCATCGAGGGGTGGTCGCAGGTCTACAGCACCACCAGCGAGATCGAGGCGCAGCTCATCGCCGAGAACCTGCGGGCCGAGGGGATCGACGCGCAGGTGTACGACCAGAGCGACCGCACCTTCCCCGTGGACCTGGGCGAGCTGAGCATCGTCCGCGTGCTGGTGCCGGTGTGGGAGCACGGCGGCGCGCTCCAGCTGATCGAGGCGTACAAGGACACCGAGGGCGAGGTGACCTTCGCCTGCCCGGCGTGCGGCGAGGTGTACGAGCCGGGCGCCGCCGCCTGCACCGCCTGCGGCGCGCCCCTCGCCGCCGCCTGAGCCCGCGCCCGCGCTCCGTGCCGTGAAGCTCCCCGTGGTGGCCGTGCTGGGGCGGCCCAACGTCGGCAAGTCCACCTTCTTCAACCGCGTGCTGGGGCGGCGGGTGGCCATCGTCGAGGACTGGCCCGGGGTCACCCGCGACCGCAACTTCGCCCGCACCGAGTGGAACGGCCGGCAGTTCTACCTGGTGGACACCGGCGGGATGGTGGAGGGCTCGGACGAGCCGATGGACCGGCTGATCCGCGAGCAGGTGCTCACCGCCATCGGCGAGGCCGACGTGCTGGTGCTGATCGTGGACGGCAAGGCCGGCCCGCACCCGCTGGACTACGCCGTGGCCGAGCACCTGCGCCGCGCGCAGAAGCCGGCCGTGCTGCTGGTGAACAAGGTCGACAACCTGGGCTCGCCCACCGCCACCGCGCACCACGACTTCTGGGACCTGGGGATCGGCGAGCCCCTCCCGGTCTCCTCGCTGAGCGGCAAGGGGAGCGGCGACGTGCTCGACGTCATCGTGGAGCACCTCCCCGAGGTGGAGGGCGAGGAGCCCGAGGCGCTGCGCGTGGCGGTCATCGGCAAGCCCAACGTGGGGAAGAGCAGCTTCGTCAACCGGCTGCTGGGCGAGGAGCGGCTGGTGGTCTCGGAGGTGGCGGGCACCACCCGCGACGCCATCGACCCCCCCATGCAGTACCACGGGCGCACCCTGGTCTTCGTCGACACGGCCGGGCTGCGGCGCCAGGCGAAGATCGACGAGGGGGTGGAGTTCTACAGCTCCATCCGCACGCAGCGGGCGATCGAGCGCGCCGACGTCTGCCTGCTGCTGGTGGACGCCACCGAGGGGCTGGCGCAGCAGGACCTCAAGATCGCCACCAAGGCGTGGGAGGCGGGCACCGGGCTGGTGCTGGTGGTCAACAAGTGGGACCTGGTGGAGAAGGACAACGCCACCGTGCCGCGCTTCGAGCGCGAGGTGCGCGAGCGGGCGCCCTTCCTCAGGTGGGTGCCGCTCCTCTTCACCAGCACCCTCACCGGGCAGCGGGTGCACCGCGCGCTGGAGATGATCCTGGAGGTGCAGGAGCAGCGGACGCGGCGCATCGCCACCCACGAGGTCAACGAGGTGCTGCGGGCGCTGGTGACCCGGGCCAAGCCGCCGCAGTTCGCGGGGCGCCCGGTCAGGTTCCTCTACGGCACCCAGGTCTCGGTGGCGCCCCCCCACTTCGTGCTCTTCGTCAACTTCCCGGACGGCGTGCCGGAGAGCTACCAGCGCTACCTGCACAACGGCTTCCGCGACGCCTGGGGCTTCACCGGCGCGCCGCTGCGCATCAGCCTGCGCCAGCGCGCGGAAGACGAGGACTGAGGCTCTCCCCCACGACGCGGCGCGGCGATGAACCCCTGGCTCCTGGTGGCGGCGGCGTACCTGTGGGGCGCCATCCCGGCCGCCTACATCGCCGGCCGGCTGGTGAAGGGGATCGACCTGCGCCGGCACGGCAGCGGCAACCTGGGAGCCACCAACACCTTCCGCGTGCTGGGGGCGAAGGTGGCCGCGCCGGTGATGGTCTTCGACATCCTCAAGGGCTTCCTCCCCACCCACTTCTTCCAGCATTGGGACTCCTCGCCCGCCTGGGAGTGGGCGCTCGCCTACGGGGTGGCCGCCATCGTGGGCCACGTCTTCTCCATCTACATGCGCTTCCGCGGCGGCAAGGGCGTCGCCACCGGCGCGGGCGTCTTCCTGGCGCTGGCGCCGCTGGCGGTGGGGGTGGGGCTGCTGGTGTGGCTGGTGGTGCTGCGCGCCACGCGCATGGTCTCGGCCGGCTCGGTGAGCGCGGCCCTGGTGGTGGCCCTCCTCCTGCTGCTGACCCCGGTGGAGCGCGAGGTGCAGCTGCTGGGGCTCGGCATCGCCCTCTTCATCGTCTTCGCCCACCGGGGCAACCTGGGGCGCATCGCCCGCGGCGAGGAGCCGCGCTTCGGCGGGCCGCGCCCCGCCCACCCCGACGAGGCCGCGGTGGGCGCCGCGGCCGTCACCGCCGACGCGGAGGACCCCACGGCATGAGCAGCGAGCCGCGCACCGCCGTCATCGGCGCCGGGAGCTGGGGGACGGCGCTCGCCAACCTCCTGGCCAAGAAGGGGGTGGACACCCTCCTCTGGAGCCACGAGCCCGAGGTGGCGCGCACCATCAACGCCGAGCGCCGCAACACCCGCTACCTGGAGGCCGTGGAGCTCGACCCCTCGCTCCGCGCCACCCCCGACCTGGCCGAGGCGCTCGCCGGGGCGGGGGTGGTACTCTCCGTCTCGCCCTCGCACGTGGTGCGCGAGGTGATGGGGCGCGCGGCGCCGCACCTGCGCCCGGACGCCCTGGTGGTGAGCGCCTCCAAGGGGATCGAGAACGAGTCGCTCAAGACCATGGACCAGGTGCTGGCCGACGTCCTCCCCGCGGAGGCGATGCGGACGGCCACCTACCTCTCCGGCCCCAGCTTCGCGCTGGAGGTGGCGCTGGAGCATCCCACCGCGGTCACCATCGCCAGCTACTCGCTCGAGGCGGCGCGGCGGGCGCAGGAGCTCTTCCAGACCCCGTACTTCCGCGTCTACACCTCCCCGGACGTGCCGGGGGTGGAGCTGGGCGGCTCGCTCAAGAACGTGGTGGCCATCGCCGCGGGGATCGTGGAGGGGCTGGGGTACGGCAACAACACCCGCGCGGCGCTCATCACCCGCGGCCTGGCCGAGCTCATCCGCCTAGGCACGGCGCTGGGGGCGGACCCGCGCACCCTCGCCGGGCTGGCGGGGATGGGCGACCTGATCCTCACCTGCACGGGCGCCCTCTCGCGCAACCGCTCGGTGGGGGTGGAGCTGGGGCGCGGCCGGCCGCTGGAGGAGATCCTGGGGGGGATGGTGATGGTGGCCGAGGGGGTGCGCACCGCCCGCTCCGCGCGCGACCTGGCGCGGCGTATGGGGATCGAGATGCCGATCGTGGAGGGCGTGCACTCCATCCTCTTCGAGGGGGTGAGCCCGCGCCGGGCGCTGGAGGCGCTGATGCTGCGCGAGCCCAAGGCGGAGCAGTGGGGATGAAGCGGCCGCAGCGGGAGTTCTACGCCATCGGCGAGGTGTGCGCGCTCTTCGACCTGAAGCCGCACGTCCTGCGCTACTGGGAGACGCAGTTCCCCGCGCTCTCCC
>DASUNK010000288.1:0-7922 GCA_036277195.1 Longimicrobiaceae bacterium
GCCGGGGAGGAGGGTGGTGGGGTGCACGCCCACGTCGCGCTCGGCCCGCTGGAGCGCCATCCGCAGCCGCAGCGCGAACTCGCGGTCGCCCAGCCCGGGCCCCAGCACCTCGTCGGCGCCGGCCTCCAGCGCGGCGGCCACCGCCTCCTCGCCCGCCGGTCCGGGGGCCAGGTACATGACCACCGGCACCACCGAGGTGAAGGCCTCGCGCTTGATCCCCCCGCAGAGCCGCAGCGCGGCATCGGAGGGGGCGGTGGCGTCCACCACCAGCGCCGCGGGGTAGCCCCGGCTCACCCGCAGCGAGAGCTCGCCCGCGTTCGCCACCTCCAGCAGCGGGTGTCCGCTGGCCGCCGCGAACGCCCGCACCGCCGCGGGGGCGGAGCGGCCGTGGGGGGAGAAGTGCAGCAGGACGCGCTGGGGCATGGAGCGCGAAGGCGGGTGAGGGGATCGGTGAGATATATCCGGCGCCTGGAGGCGTGTCAAACCACGCCTCAGGCCGCGGGCGGCTCCTCCTCCAGCGGCTTCGCCTCGTCGATCAGCAGGATGGGGATGTCGTCGCGCACCTCGAACACCAGCCGGTCGCGGTGGCACACCAGCGACTCGGGGTCGCGGCGGTATTCCAGCTCGCCCTTGCACTGCGGGCACACCAGCAGGTCCAGCAGCCACTGCTCGATCACGTGTCCTTCTCCGTTTCCGGGAGTTTGAAGCCCAGGCGCTGCAGCTGCAGCGGGTCCCTGCGCCACCGGGGGAGCACCTTCACCCACAGGTCCAGGTAGACGGGCGCGCCCACGAAGTCCTCGATCTTGGCCCGCGCCGCGGAGCCCAGCCGCTTGATGGCCGCCCCCCCGCTCCCGATGAGGATGGCCTTCTGCGTGGGGCGCTCCACGTAGAGGGTGGCGCGTACGTACAGCGGCGTCGCCGTCTCGCGGAACTCCTCCACCTTCGCCGCCACGCTGTACGGCACCTCGTCCTGGTAGAGCTCGAACACGGTCTCGCGGATCAGCTCGGCCACGAAGAAGCGCACCGGCTGCGAGGAGACGTCGTCTTCCGGGTAGAGGAACTCCGACGCGGGGAGGTGCTCCACGATCCGCGCGCGCAGCGCCTCCACCCCCTCGCCGGTCTCGGCGGAGACCTCCACCGGGTCCGTCCCGAACTGCTCGCGGCTCCAGCGCCCCACCCGCGCCAGCGCGTCGCGGCCGGCAAGGTCCGTCTTGTTGGCCACCCCCAGCAGCGGGCGCTTGCGCTGGAGCACTTCCATGGCCGCCTCGCCGAAGGCGGGCACCGGCGCCGCCGCGTCGACCAGCAGGAGCACCACGTCGGCGTCGCCGATGACGGCGAGGGCCGAGTGGAGCATGGCCCGGTGCAGGAGGTAGCGCGGGTCCACCAGCCCCGGCGTGTCCACGAACACCATCTGCACGCCGTCGCGCGTGTCGATGCCCAGCACCTGCTCGCGGGTGGTCTGCGCGAAGGGGGTGACGATGCTGAGCTTCTGCTCCACCAGCCGGTTCATCAGCGACGACTTGCCGGCGTTGGGGTAGCCCACCAGGGCCACGGTGCCGGCGCGGGTGGGGGTCAGCTCTCCTCCCCCTCGCCCCGCAGCCGGCGCTCCACCAGCTCCACCCCCTCCTGGGTGATGGCGTACTGCTTCCGGGCCTGGCGGGTGGTGCCCATCTTCTTCTTCTGCACCATGAGCGGGGGCTTGGCCCGCAGGTTGGACTCGATGGCCCGGGTGATGTTGGGGACCGGGAGCCCGTTGCGCTTCAGCTCGGCGTTGATCGCCTGGCTGGTGACGGTGCGGTCCGGCCGCCCCTTGGAGAGCGAGTACGCCCCCAGCAGCGCGCGCTCGGCCATGGTCTCGGGCGCCCAGCGCTGGATGAGGGTGGAGACCTGCGCGCCCCCGGTGCGCCGGCCCGTCCCCGAGCCCCGCGGCCGCCCGGGACGGCGCCGCGCCGGGGCTTCGTCGCCCTCGTCCGCCTCGCCGTCTCCCCCGCCCCGGGCCCGCCCCGCGCCCCGAGCCGTCCGGCCGCCGAACGCCCGCTCCAGCAGGATGTCCCGGGCACGCTCCTTCATGACCGGGTCGTAGCTGGAGATGGTGGCGTTGATCTCGTCCAGCAGCTCTTTCACCTCACGCAGGTCGTCCATGGCTCTCCTCTTTTCGGCGGATGAGACGGCACGCTTGCACCGGCCAGGGGGCGAGGTTCGGTCAGCCGGGTGGGAAAAGTCGGTGCAATGTTGCTGGCGTGCGCACCATTTATAGCGTCTCTTTCACCGCCGTCAAGTATCTTTGCAGGGCCACGGCGTTGAAGCACACCACGATCACCCTTTCGGGAAGGGGATTCGCGGCCAGGAAGTCCCGCACGGTGCGCATCGCAATGCCCGCGGCGCGCTCCAGCGGAAAGCCGTATGCACCGGTGCTGATGGAGGGGAACGCCACCGTATGCAACCCCTTGTCGGCGGCCAGTTTGAGCGAGCTGCGCCAGGCGGCGGCGAGCAATTCGTCCTCGCCCTTTCCCCCGCCCTGCCATACGGGGCCCACGGTATGGATCACCCACTTCGCGGGGAGGCCATGCCCGCCCGTGAGCCGGGCCTCGCCGGTGGGGCAGCCGCCGAGCGCGGCGCACTCCTCCCGCAGGCCGGGACCGGCGACGCGGTGGATGGCGCCGTCGACCCCGCCCCCGCCCAGGAGCGAGGGGTTGGCGGCGTTGACGATGGCGTCCACGGCGAAGGTGGTGAGGTCGCCCTCCACCACTTCGACGCGTGCGGCGAGCGCGCGGGACATGGCAATTGGACGTTATGACGCGGCGGGCGCGCGGTGCCGGGCGCGGGCCTCCAGCCCCGCGGTGGTCACCAGCGCGGCGCCGGCGTCGGCCCAGCGGGCGAGGCTCGCCCGCTCCTCCTCGATCCCCAGCCCCCAGGTGGCGTCGGTGACCACGGTGACGCCGTAGCCGCGCGCCTCCGCCAGCATCCCCTCCACCGCGTGGCGGACGCAGACGTCGCGCGCCACCCCGGCGACGTGGATCTCCAGCGGCGCGCCCAGCCGCTCGCGCAGCGCGCGGAGGAACGCCTCGGCGGCGGGGTTCCCCTCGAACACGCTGAAGCGGCTCTTGCGGATGAAGACGGGCCGGCGCCCGTCCACGGCGGCGCGGGCCACGCGGCGCGCGTCGTCGTCGGTGGCGTCGCGCTCCAGCACCAGCGGGTCGCGGGGGCGTAGCTCGGGGATGAGCTCGGCTCCCTCGCGCTCGGCGGCGTCGGAGGAGAGCCCCATGCAGTGGGGGGGATAGGTCTCCTTCGCCGGGTCGGGGGCCACGGGGTCGATCTCCGCGTCCCCGTAGGCGTGCCAGTCGCCGGTGTAGACCACCACCTCGCAGTGGGCCTCCATCCAGCGCACGGCCCGGACGAGGGTGGGGACGATCCGCACGGCCCCGGGGTCCGCGCCGCCGTCGAAGAGGTCGTGGACGTAGAGCCGCCCGCCCCGCTCGGGGGGGAGGAGGAAGTCGTTCTGGGCGTCCACCACCCAGCCCACGCGCGCGATCCGCTCCGCCATCCCGCCCTCCTCCGCTATTCCGCGCCGGCGCGGGCCCAGTCCACCCGCACCAGGCGGGGGTTGGGGCGGAAGCGCCGACCCACCTTCCCCTCCGGGCGGCCGGCCACGCGCACCAGGTCCGCGGTGAAGTCGAACTCGGTGAGGAGCCCGTCGCCGCCGGGGTTGTGGCCGAGCAGGCTGCTCCCCACCCCGTACGCCGCCACCGGCACCCCCTCGGCCTCGAAGCGGCGGATCTTGGCCGGGGTGAATCCCCCGCTGACCACGATCCCCACCGAGCCGAAGCCCTCGGCGTCGAGCGCGGCGCGCATCTTCCGCACGAGGTAGGGGTTCACCCCGGTGAGCCGGGCGCGCCCCCAGAGGTCGGGGTCCTCCACCAGCGAGCGGTCCACCAGGCGCTCGCTGGTGTCCACCCGCACCGCCTTCAGCGCCCCCGCCCCGAACTCGCTCGCCATGGCCCGGGCCACGGCGAGCGAGGTGCCCACGGCGTCGTTCTCGTAGTCCACCAGGCTCATCACCCCCACCCCGGGCTCCTCGTCGGCCAGGTAGCGGGCGAAGGCCAGGGTGGCGGCCACGGTGTCGCCGTCGAAGGCGGCGATCATGGCGTGCGGCATGGTGCCGACCCCGCGCGACCCCCACCAGGCGCCCGCGGCGTCGCTGGAGACGCTGCTGGCGCCCCCCACCTGGGCGGCGTAGCCGTCGGGCGTCTGCACCCGCCAGTCGTCATGGCGCGGGGCCATGAAGATGACCGGCTTCCCCCCCGCGGCCTCGACCACCGCGCGGGTGTTGCTGGCCACCAGCGAGCGGCGGGCCAGCACCCCCAGCAGCGGCGTCTCCAGGTGCGCGAAGCCGCCGTAGGGCCCGGTGACGTGCATCACCGTCTCCCAGTCGTCCTCGCCCCCCTGGTTCACGGCGTCGCCCTCCAGCAGGGTGTCCACCTCCAGCGCCCCCGGGTCGTGACCCGGCGCCAGCTGCGTCTGCAGCAGGCGGAGGGCCTCGTACACCCCCGCCAGCACTCCCGCGCGCTTGGCGAAGAGCTGCATGGTGACCACGGGGTCGCGCCCGGCGTGGCGGAGCGTGGCGGCGGTGCGCACGAAGTAGCGGTCGGAGAGCCAGCCGCCCTTCATCCGTGCGTCGAACTGGAAGAGCGCGGCGGGGAAGCGGGCCAGCGCCCGGTGCAGCCGCTCGTCCCGGTCCATGTCAGCCCTCCTCTCCGGCGCCGCCGCGGGTGTCCGCGGCCAGCCAGGGGAGGCGGAGCGAGGTCTCGAGCCGGGCGCGCACGGCGTCGGGGCGGAAGCGGTAGAGCTCGGGGTCAACCCCGGGCTCGCCGGGACCGCGGGGCCGGCGCCGGCCGGTGCCCGCCACGATGCGGGGGGTGCGGGTGCGGCGCGAGCCGCGGCTCTCCGCCACGGCCCGGCGGAAGTTGGCGCGGTGGAGCGGGCGCCCGGCGATGGCCTCGCAGGCGGCCTGCAGCTCGTCGAGGGTGAAGCGGTCGCCGGCCAGCGCCATCAGCGCGGCGGGGAGGTACTTGATCTTGCCGCGCAGGCGGCCGAGCGCGTCGGCCAGGATGACGCGGTGGTCGAAGGCCATCGGGCGGCCGAGCCGCGCGTCGTCCGGCAGGGGGTCGGCGCGCCCCCAGAGGTCGCGCCGGGCCTCGGGGACCCTCCCGGCCTCCAGCAGCAGGGCGAAGCGCTCGGGGACGCGCTCCTCGTTCCACTCCCTCAGCCCGAAGCCGAAGGCGAAGGCGACGCGCTCGGCCCGGTCGCCGCCCCGCTCCGCGGCCCAGCGCTCCAGGGCGGCGAGCGTGGCGCGGGCGGCGGCGCGCCCCGGCGCCGTGCGCAGGTCCTCCCAGGGGAAGTAGGCATAGAGGTCGGTCCAGCGGGCGTCCGCCGCGTCCTCGCCCGCCTGGAAGGGGGCGGCGCGCCCCTCCTTCCCCACCAGCATGAGGTAGGCGCAGGTGGTGACGCGGGAGCCGCGCGACACCCACTCGCCGGTGGCGGGGTCGCGGTGGCCGGCGAACTGGCGCGGGTCGCGGCCGTTGCGGCTGTAGCTCCCCAGCGCCTCCACGTAGCCGGGGGCGGCCAGCCCCGTCTCCTCGCGCAGCTCGCGGACGGCGGCCTGCTCCGAGTCGCGGTCCCCCGCCCAGTCCATGAAGCCGCCGGGGAAGGCGTCCATCCCGGCGAAGGGCTCGCCGCCGCGCTCCACCACCAGCGCCTGGAGGGAGCGCCCGCCGTCGAGCGCCAGCGCCACCGCGTCGCCGGTGACGGCCTGGCGCGGGTACTCGCGGGCGTCGTAGCGGACGGCCCACTCCGGGACCGGCCCCTCGGGGACGGGGGCGCCGCGGATGTCGGCTCGGCTCTGCTCCATACGGGGCACCGGGGTGCGGGCGAGACGTTCTCGTTGCGAGAATCGAACGGCCGTGGCCGCCCGCGTCAACTGCCCGGGACGCAAAAAGCGCCGGACCGGGCAGTGGTGCCCGGTCCGGCGCTCGTTGCTTCAATGGAGATGCCGGGAATCGAACCCGGGTCCGCCCACAGATCCCCCGCAGCGTCTACGTGCGTATTCCGCCGTTCCTTTCTCCTCGCCCGGTCAGCGGCCGGCAGAAGGCCTATCCCGAGCCAGCCGTGGAAGTCTCGCCCGCGCCGTCACGGCGCCGTACGCGGGCCAGCCTGAATTTGCGACGCCCGCCGGCCCGCCGCAGGCGGGGCTGACCGGAAGACGGGAGGTAAGGAGCCCGCAGGGCTCTACTTACGCAGCCAGAGCGAAGTTATCGTTCGCGGTTACTGTTTCCCCGGAGATTTAACGAGCTCTCCAGGATTCTCGGCACGCAGCCACGACCTCACCGTACGCGTCGAAGCCTGTCATCCCCATGACCCGAATTGTCAAAACCGCCCTTCAATATAACCCGCCCCCTGCGGCGAGTCAATCTCATTGTGCTGCAAAGACTTACGTGTCTTCGATGGAGGCGGCGCGCGCCAGCTTCGGCGCCAGGGTGACGCGATTGCGGCCGGAGCCCTTGGCGCGGTAGAGGGCCTCGTCCGCCAGCTTCAACGCTTCGTTGGGCGCGGCGGCACACTCCGGGCACGCCGCAACGCCCAGCGACACCGTGACCGCCAGCGTCCTCCCCTCCCACGCCACCGGGCGCCCCTCGACCGTGCGGCGGATGCGCTCCGCCACCTCGGCCGCCGCCTGCAGCCCCGTCTCCGGCAGCAGGAGCACGAACTCCTCGCCCCCCACCCGCGCCGCCAGGTCCAGGTCGCGCACCCCCTCGCGCAGCACCGCCGCCACCTCCTGCAGCACCCGGTCGCCCGCGGGGTGGCCCCAGGCGTCGTTCACCTGCTTGAAGTGGTCCACGTCCAGCATCACCAGGCTGAAGGGACGGGCGTAGCGGTCGAAGCGGCTGGCCGCCGCCGCCAGCTTCTGCTCGAAGGTGCGGCGGTTGGGGAGGCCGGTGAGCGAGTCGGTGGTGGCCTTCTGCTCCACCGCCACGTACCGGCTGGCGCTGCGCAGCGGGAGCGGCGCCAGCGAGCAGAGGAGCCGCAGGAACTCGCGCTCGCGCTCGCCGAAGCGGCCGGGCTCGGGGTGCCAGGCCACCACCGCCCCCAGCGCCCGCCCGTCCGCCAGCAGCGGCTGCACCGCCGCCGAGCGGGGAGCCACGTCCCACTCCTCGTCGGGCGTGCACAGCGCCAGCCGCTCGGGCTCGCGCAGCAGGTCGTCCCAGGCCAGCTCCACCCCGTGCTTCACCGCCAGCGCCAGCCGCGAATCGCCCTCGCCGTACTCGCGCAGCCGCGGCGGGCGCCCGTCGGCCACCGAGGCGTGCAGCACCCTCCCCTTCCCCGTATCGTCCGGCGCCAGCGCCACGGCGGCCCCGGCGGCGCCGGTGGTCCGCAGCACGGTGGCGGAGAGGTGCGCGGCGAAGTGCTCGGGGTCCAGCTCGCCGGGGAGGGTGCGGGCCGCGTCGACCAGCGCCTTCATCGCCCCCTCCTCGCGCCCCGCCACCGCGCGCGTGCGCAGCAGCACCGCCAGCGCGGCCAGGTGCTCGGCCGCACGCACGGACGCGCTCTCGGCGCCGGGCGGCACGATGCCGGGGTAGGCCAGCGCCAGCACGCCGGCGGGTGCGTCCACCGGCACCAGCAGCATCTCCGCCGCCCAGGGCGAGGGGAGCAGCTTCCGCCCGCGCTCCCACCGCTGCGGCACCTGCTCGTCGAGCGTCAGCCGGAAAGGATGGCCCTCCAGCGCCACCTCGGGCTCCGGCACCACCACCCCCGGCGAGGCGGCGCGCGCCAGCAGCCGGGCGGAGGCCGGCTCGGCGCCGCCCCCGGCCTGCCAGAGCGCCGCCTCGTGCGCATCGGTGGCCCGGCGCACCAGCTCCAGCGCCGCC
>DASUNK010000289.1:0-2208 GCA_036277195.1 Longimicrobiaceae bacterium
GTGCGGGTCGCGCGTCTCGGCCAGGGCGGTGAAGCCCTCCAGGTCGCAGAAGAGGATGCTGACGCTCCGCTTCTCGCCGCCCAGCCGCAGCCGCGAGGGGTCGTCCACCAGCTCGTCCACCAGCGCGGGGGCCAGGTAGCGCGAGAAGGCGGCGCGGATCACCCGCTTCTCGCGCCCCTCCACGATCGACACCCAGCTGGTGGCCCCGGCGAAGGCGAGCGCCGCCGCCAGCGCGGGGGCCGCCACCGGGAGGACGAGCGCGTGCGCGCCGAAGGCCCAGAACGCCACGCCGGCGTTCAGCAGCGCCAGCCCCAGCGCGGCCGTGGCCCCCCAGGCGATCCCGGCGCCGAAGGTGGCGGCCGCGGCGGCCAGCGCCACCCCCAGGAGGAGCGCGCCCACCGCCCACCCCGGGAGCGCCCGCGGGAAGCTCCCGGTGAGCAGGTTCTCGAGCAGGGTGGCGTGCAGCTCCACCCCGTAGGTCCACCCGGCCAGCTTCCCCCGCTCGCCGGCGTCGGGGTTGTCGGCGTAGTGGGGGGTGCGGAAGCGGTCCTCGGCGTGGAAGCCGCTCCCCAGCAGCACCACCTTCCCCGCGAACCACTCGGGGGGCACCGCGTCGCCCAGCGCCAGCAGGTCCGCCGCGGAGAAGGCGAGGAAGGCACGGTCGTTGTGGCCGGGGCGGCTGGGCGGCCCGCGGAAGAGGAGGGGGACGGCGGCCGCGGTGCCGCGCCGCGGCAGGCGCGACCAGCGCTCCGCCAGCCCGGGGAAGCGGAAGCGCCCCTCGGCGGCGGCGCGGGCCAGGAGCGAGTCGGCGCTGCCCCCGGTGGCCAGGGCGTAGAGCGTGGTGGCGAACCCGGGGTGGAGCCGCCCGCCCGCGTCCACGGCCAGCGCGCCGTCGCGCACCGGCTCGTAGGGGGTGGGGAGATCGGCGACGCCCACCCCGGCGGCCACCGACGCGAAGAAGGGGTCGGGCGGCAGGTGCACGCGCCCGGCGCCGGCGTCCTCGGTGATGGAGACCAGCACCACGTTCCCGGCGCGGCGCAGGGCGCCGCGCAGGCGCGCCTCGCCGCCGTCGAGCGAGTCGAGCGCGGGGTAGCGCCGGTCCAGCAGCACGTCCACGCCGATGGCCCGGGCGCCGGAGCGGCGCACCACCTCCACCAGCTCCGCCAGCACGCCGCGCGGGAAGGGGGCCAGGTACGGCCACTCCGCCACCGAGGCGCTGTCGAACATCACCAGCACCACCGGGCTCTCGCCGGGCGGCCGCGAGGGGCGCGCCTGCGAGCGCCAGTCGAGGGTGGTCTCCTCCACCTGCTGGAAGAGCTTGCCGGGGATCCAGAGGCGGGTGAGCGCCAGCGCCGCCAGCGCGCTCCCCAGCGCCACCGCGCCCAGCGCCCCCGCACGCCGCAGCTTCATGGCGGGCTCAGCGCACGAACTCGTAGACCACGTAGGCCGTGGCCCAGCTCCCCACCGGCACGGCGGTGGAGCCGGGGACGGGGGGCGGCCCCGCCGCCTGGCGGAGGGCGCGCGCCACCGCCTCGGCCGCCTCGCCGCCGTCGCCGGTGGCGAAGTCCAGCGGGAGCGGGCGCTCGGTGAGGAAGGCGCGCACCACCCCGCGCCCCTCCGGCTCCTGCACCCGGAAGGCGAAGTTCATGGCGGGGGTGGGGATCACCACCTCCTCCCCCGCCTCCACCCGGTTGGCTCCGTCGAAGCGGTTGGGGAAGAGGACGGTCACCTTCCCCGCGGGGTCGATGTCCACCAGCGTCAGGTAGCCGGCGCGCCCGGCGCGCGCCCGCAACTCCACCGTCTGCCCCAGGCGGAAGGTGGTGCCGCCCCCGGCGAAGCCGAAGTCGAGGGGGAAGGGGTGCCCCGGGTTCTCCAGCGAGGCCAGGGTGAGCGCCGCCTGCTCGCGCCGGAAGAGGGCCACCAGCTCGCCCGCGGCGGCGGGGCCGGGGTCGTTCACCCGGTGGCGGAGGGCGCCGTCGGGCCCGGTCACCGCCCAGCCGCCGCCGGGCTCGGCGCGCACCACCAGGTGGGCGGGGAGCCGCGCGTCCTCCTGCACGGCGACATGGGAGATGCCGGCGCCCCGCAGCGCCGCGGCGGTGCCGGCGGGGAGCCCCTGCAGCGAGACGCGCAGGAGCGCCTCGGGCTGGCCGGCCGCCACCAGCTCGGCGTCGCTCCCCGCGGCCGGGGGCGGGCCGGCGCCCACCACCT
>DASUNK010000290.1:0-2893 GCA_036277195.1 Longimicrobiaceae bacterium
GGCGACGTATTACGTGGGCCGTACAGCTATGGGCATTCCCTTACGTTAACCGGTGACGAAGCCGGTAACCTGTACTCCTTGCTACCGAGGCGTGAGGAGGGTTTGAACGCCGCGTTGCGCGGGCTTTCAGATCCGTGGGGCGGAGTTTCTGACGTTTTGCTGCACGCACTCGATGAGGCGTCGCAGTCTAGCCGCAATCCTCGACGAGCTACTTTCGTCGCGCCCCTTCAGGCGCGTATCCGCCCTGATGAATGTGTTCTCGCGGAGGGAGTTCTCACCTACACCATCAAGGCTGCGTCCAAGACGGCTGGCGAGAGTTGCACACTGGTGATCACGGGGACCGACGTGCGAGGGAGACGCATCGGCCGCCGCGTTCCCCTCCACAGGCGGCGTTGGGTGCGAGACAAGAGTGGTTTTCGTTACATGGGGACGGAGAAGCTGCGCGGTGCCAAGCACCTGACCCTCACGCTGCAACTCGCCAGCTTCGAGCTAGGCTATTCCGAAGTGGAGGTTCGAACAGAAGCGGTCCCTCTCCTCCTCAGCGCATACGAAGCTCTCTTTCCCGGTCAGCGAAACTTCAAGGCGAGCTTGTTGGAGCCTGTTCGCACCGAGGCTCGCACGTTCGAGAAGCAGGTCGCGCTTCTATTCACCTATTGCGGAACGCCGTTGGAGTACATCGGAGATGGGCCTGACACCCAAGAGGCACCCGATATTCTCATCCAACTGCCCGGAACCTCCATCGTGCTTGTCGTGGAAGTCACTGTGGGACCTCTGAATCAGAAAGGCAAGCTGGCCCGCCTGACCCAGCGGGCCGACCAAGTGCGGACGCTGGTGAGGCCCAGTGGTGGCCATGTGTATCCAGTGATGGTGACAGCGAATCCCCGAGCCGCAATCGCCCAAAACGAGCTGGATGCTGCTAAAGCCGACGGGATTCGCGTGCTCTCTATGGATGACCTTGCCGTACTGTTTCAGATGGCTACCCGGCGTGTCCCGGTGCGCCAAGTTGCGAAATACCTTGCACCCCACCTTGTTCCGGGTCCAATGCCACGTGTCTGGGCTCTGCATGATCGACAAAAGTATGTCGATGACGATGACCTTGAGTGAATTTGCCCCTTTGGTCGGCCTTCTAGCGACGCGAGGCCAGGGCGCCTAAAGCCGCGGCTACACGACGGAAGCCTCGCAAACCGCGCGAGGCTTCACCCGCTCTCGATTTCCCGCTTCGCACCGGAGCCGCCTGACCACCCTCCCCCGGAACCGGGAGGGTGGTGAGCCTAAGCAAGCCGGGTGGGGGGCCCTCAGCGCCGCAGCAGCTTGAAGGCGTGGTCCCAGGTGCCGGTGCGGACGCCGTATTCCACCCACAGGATGCACAGCGGCTCCAGCAGCCGCGCCCCCTCGATGCCGCCGATGTCGATGGTGCTCCAGCCGAAGTCGGTGAGGATGCGCGTCACCACCTCCTTGGCGTCGCCGTCGTCGCCGCAGATGAACATGTCCGGCGGGCCGCAGGGGAAGTCCGGGTTCACCATGTGGGCGTGGCCCACGGTGTTGAACGCCTTCACCACCCGCGCCCCCGGGAGCCAGCGCTGCACCTGCTCTCCGCCGGAGTCGGTGTGGCCGAGCGCCAGCGCCGGCGGCTTGCCCGGCTCGAAGACCAGCGGGTTGGTGGCGTCGATCACCACCTTCCCGGCCAGCCGGTCGGCGCCCGCGGCCAGCAGCACGTCTTCCGTGGCGCTCCAGAGCGTCGCCAGCACCACCACCTCGCCGAAGTCCGCCGCCTCGGCGAAGGTGCCACCCGCGGCGCGCGGGCCGGACAGATCCACCCACTCGCGCAGCTTCGGGTTGTCGCGGTCGCGCGAGCCCATCATCACCTCGTGCCCCAGCGCGGTAAGGCCCGTGCCGAGCGCATGCCCCACCACACCGGTGCCAAGGATGCCGATCTTCATCGTTGCGCCCCTTTCCGTCAGTTGTCCGGCAGGATCATCTCCACCACGATGCGTTGCATGCTCGTACTTCAAGGTTCGGGAGATGGGATCTGCGCCTCGGCCCGCCACAGGCCGGGGTAGAGGGTGACGAAGCCCGCCTCGTTCACCTGGAGGTCGGCCGTGAAGGTGCCGCCCCCGCTCTCGTAACGGTACACCCGCTCGCCGGTGCGGCGGTAGACCTGCTCCAGCGGCTCCAGGGTGAGTTCCGGGAAGCGCAGCCACGCGGCCCGCACCGGCGCCTCCCCACCCACCGCCAGCGCCAGGCGGCGGATGGGGAGGAGATTGGTGGCCGGGGTGAAGGCGAGGTCCACGTCCGTGCACCCCTCCACCGCCGGGCACTCGGCCCCGTTCAGCCGCCAGATGCCCGCCGCGTCTGCCGAAATCTCGATGCGCACCGGCTCGCCGCCGACCCACCCGGCCACGCGCGCCGAGCGCGTCCGCCAGGCATCGTCGCAGACCACGTAGTAGTCGAGCCGGCAGGGCTGACCTTCCTGCGCCAGCACCGCCGTGCCGCGCAGCCGCCAGCGCGCGCCGCGGCGCTCCAGCCGGGCGGCGTCGTGCCCGGGCCACCCCAGCGCGCGCCAGAGGATCACGTCATCTCGTTGAAGCGGGCGATGTACTCGTTGAGGCGCGCCGACACCTCGCCCAGCGCCGCGGCGGCGCGCTCGATCTCCTCCAGAGTTTCCGCCTGCACCCGCGCCGCCTCGGCCACGCTGCTCGCCCCGTCGCCGTTCTCCCCCGCGATGCGCGAGATGGCCGCGATCTCGTCGCGCAGCCCCGCCAGCCGCGCCCGCTGCTCGCCCACGCGCTCGGCGATGCGCGCCGCCAGCTCCCCCGCCCCGCCGGCCGCCGAGACGATGCGGTCCACCGACTCCAGCGCCGCGCGCGAGAGCTCCCCCCCCCCCCCCCCCCCC
>DASUNK010000291.1:0-8321 GCA_036277195.1 Longimicrobiaceae bacterium
GTGCGTCTCCTCCGTGAGGATGTTCTTGAGCCCGTCGGCGGCGGGCTGCAGCAGGCCGCCGGGGCCCACGCGGTTGGGGCCGAGCCGGTCCTGCATCCAGGCGCTCACCTTCCGCTCCAGCAGGGTGAGCAGCGCCACCACCACCATCACCAGGGTGAAGACGAGGAGCACCTTGAGCGCCGACACCCAGACCCAGGCGCTCCCGGCCAGCTCGTGCAGGCCCTCCGTGCGTGCCGATTGCATGCGCGGCTACCGTTCCGGGTGGGGTTCGGCGAAGGAGGGGAGCGGGGCGCCCTGCTGCCCCAGCTCCGCCCACGACAGCGCGCCGAACTCGGGGCGCACCCGGCCCAGCAGCGCGAAGGCGTCGGCCGCGGTGGCCAGCGGGACGGCGCCGTCGCTCACCCCCGCCAGCAGCACCCCCAGGATCTGCCACGCCGGCCGCGCCATCCCCGGGGCGCGCAGCGCCGGCCAGAAGCGCTGCACCCGCCGCTGCAGGTTGGTGAAGCTCCCCTCCATCTCGGCGAAGGTGGTGGCGGGGAGCACGAAGTGCGCGTTCCGCGCCGCCGGCGAGAGGAAGTGCCCCAGGTAGACGAAGAGCCCGGCGGAGCGCCCGAAGTCCTCCCCCGCGTCGCGCAGCTCGTCGCCGAGCACGAAGAGGGCGCCCCCGAAGAAGGCCGCCTCCTCCAGCCCGCCCTGCGCGTCGGCGCCGCCGGCGCGGGCGTAGCCGAGCAGCTCGGCGCCCTGCACGTTGGCCGCCCGGTCGCGCCGCAGCGCCAGCGTGGGGAAGCCGGGGAGCGGCGCCTCCTCGGCCGCCGTCTCGCAGCGGAAGACCCCGCTCCCGCCCCCCACCGCCTCCAGCACGCGGCGGAGGAGCCCCAGGTCCTCGTTGGCCATGAAGGGCGAGACCACCGCCCGCGCGCCGCCCGCCGGCGCGTCGCGGAGCGCGGCGGCCAGCCGGGTGAGCGCGTCGCTCCACGAGCGGGGGACCAGCCGGTCGCCCTCGCGCACCAGCGGCGCCTCGATCCGCCCGCCGCGGTTGATCCACTCGTAGTTCAGCCGCCCGTAGTCGCACATCCAGTGGGCGTTGACCTCAGGGTTGGGGCGGGGCTTCAGCCGCATCACCTGGTCGTCGCGCACCTCCAGCCGGACGTTGCACCCCTGCGCGCAGTTGGGGCAGACGGAGGGGGTGCGGTCCAGGTCCCAGGCGCGCGCCTTGTGCAGGAAGTCCTTGCTCACCAGCGCGCCCACCGGGCAGAGGTCGACGATGTTGTCGGCCCAGAGGCTCCCCTCCAGCCCCTCCGCGAAGAAGGTGTCGATGACGGCGCGGTGCCCGCGCTGCACCACCGCCAGCCGCTCGTCCTGGGCGACCTCGCGCATGAAGCGCACGCAGCGGGTGCACATCACGCAGCGGTCGGCGTAGAAGAGCACGTCGCCGCCGAAGTCGTCGCGCCCCAGCACCCGCTTGGGCTCGCGCAGCCGCCCCATGGCCGGCCCCTCGGCCGCGACGTAGTCCTGCAGCTTGCACTCGCCGGACTGGTCGCACACCGGGCAGTCGAGCGGGTGGTTCACCAGGTAGAACTCCAGCACCGCCTCGCGGGCCTTGAGCGCGTTCTCGCTCTGGGTGAGGATGACGTTGCCGTCGGCCACCTGGCCGGTGCAGGCGGGCACCAGCTTGGGCGCCTTCTCCACCTCCACCAGGCACATGCGGCACTGCGCCGGGGCGGAGAGCTCCGGGTGGTAGCAGTAGTGCGGGATGTCGATCCCCGCCATGGCGGCGGCGTCGAGGATGCGCGTCCCCTTGGGAACGTCCACCTCCATCCCGTCGATGGTGCAGCGCACCGTCTCGGGCGCCGCCTTGGTCTCTTCCGCCACCAGGCCTCCTCGGGTCAGCGCGGCGCGCCGGCCAGCGCCGGCTCGCGGATCAGCGCCAGGTAGTCGCCCCGGAACTTCTCGATGGACGAAACGATCGGCGCGGCCGCCGCGTCCGAGAGCACGCAGATGGTCTTCCCCGTCATGTTGTCGGAGATCTCCAGCAGCGTGTCCAGGTCGTCCGGGTGGCCGCGCCCGTTCTCCAGGCGGCGCAGGATCCTGGCCGCCCAGGCGGTGCCCTCGCGGCAGGGGGTGCACTGCCCGCAGCTCTCGTGGGCGTAGAAGTCCACCATGCGGCGCACCTGCTTCACCACGTTGGTGGTGTCGTCCATCACGATCACCGAGCCGCACCCCAGCATGGTCCCCGCGGCGGCCATGGCCTCGTAGTCCATGCCGATGTCCAGCTCGTCGCCGGTGAGGATCGGCACCGAGCTGCCGCCGGGGATCACCGCCTTCACCGGCCGCCCGCTGGGGGTGCCGCCGCAGACGTCGTAGATGAACTCCTTGAAGTTGAAGCCCATCGGCAGCTCGTAGTTGCCGGGGAGCTTCACGTGCCCCGACACGCAGAAGAGCTTGGTGCCGGTGGACTTCTCGGTCCCCCACTGCTTGTACCACGCCGCGCCGTTCAGCACCACGTGGTTGGCGGCGATGAGGCTCTCGACGTTGTTGACCGCCGTGGGCTTGCGGAAGGCGCCCGCGATGGCCGGGTAGGGGGGCTTGATGCGCGGCTCGCCGCGCCGCCCCTCCAGCGAGTTGAGCAGCCCCGTCTCCTCGCCGCAGATGTAGGCGCCGGCGCCCAGGTGCAGGGTGACGTCGATGTCCACCCCGCTGCCGAAGACGTCCTTGCCGCAGTAGCCGGCGGCGTACGCCTCCTCGATGGCGCGGGCCATCACCTGCGCGGCCTCGAAGAACTCGCCGCGCACGTAGATGTAGGCGTGCTCGGCGTGGATGGCGTACGCCCCCAGCAGGCACCCCTCCACCAGGGCGTGCGGGGTCCAGCGCATCAGCTCGCGGTCCTTGAAGGTGCCGGGCTCGCTCTCGTCGGCGTTGCACACCAGGTAGTGGGGCTTGCCGGGCTCCTTCTTGGGCATGAAGCCCCACTTCATCCCGGTGGGGAAGCCGGCGCCGCCGCGGCCGCGCAGCCCCGAGTCCTTCACCTCCTGCACCACCGCCGCCCGGTCCATCCCCAGCGCCTTGCGGATGGCCTGGTAGCCGCCGCGCGCCTCCCACCCCGCCAGGGTGCGCGCCTCGGGATCGCCGAAATATTCGGAGATCAGGCGGACCTCGCTCGGGTGACGATATGGGTATGCCATGGTGCTCGTAGCCAGCCTTTTTAGTCCTGAGTCCTAAGTCCTGAGTCCTGAGTGGCCCGGTCCCAAGCGCTGTCGCAGTTCACTTAGGACTTAGGACTCAGGACTTGGGACTTCTTCTACGTCAACAGCCCCAGAATGCCCGGAACATCCTCCGGGCGCACGTTCTCGAAGTACCGCTCGTTCACCTGCACCGCGGTGGGGAAGCCGCACGCCCCCAGGCACTCCACCTCCATCACCGTCCACAGCCCGTTGGCGCTCACCTCGCCCGGCTCGGTGCCGGTGTGCTCCAGGAAGGCGGCCATCACCGCGTCGCCCCCGCACAGGTTGCAGGAGATGTTGGTGCACACCTGGATGAGGTACTTCCCCACCGGGGCCAGGTTGTACATGGTGTAGAAGCTGGCCACCCCCCGCACGTAGGCGGGGGCCAGCCCCAGCCGCTCCGCCACCTCGTCCAGCGTGGCGGGGGAGAGGTGGCCGCGCACCTCGTGCGCCGTGTGCAGCGCGGGCAGCAGCGCCGCCTGCGCGTCCGGGTAGCGCGAGAGCACCTTCTCCAGCCGCTCGGCGTAGGGCCCGGCGAAGAGGGGGGCGTCGGGGTCGCGGGTGGCTACCTGGTAGGGGAGCGTCCCCGCCACCGAGGGGTGGCCGCCGTCCAGCGGGCGCTCGCCCACGTAGTCGCTCCCCCGCACCTCCGCCTCGGTGAGGGCGGCGAACTCGCCGGTGTCGCCCGCCCAGCCGGGGTTCTGCCGCGCCGCCGGCCAGGAGGAGGGCGGCGAGTCGGCCACGGGCCCGCGCGCCTGGCTCATCGGTCGATCTCTCCCAGCACGATGTCGAGCGACGCGTTCACGGCGATGACGTCGGAGAGGAGCGCGCCCTCGATCATGTGCGGGAGCGCGGCGATGTTGATGAAGGAGGGCCCGCGCACCCGCCAGCGCACCGGCTTGGACCCGCCGTCGGAGACCACGTACATCCCCAGCTCGCCCTTGGACGACTCCACCGAGAACCAGCTCTCGCCCACCGGCGCCCGCACCCCCTCCATCACCACCTTGAAGTGGTGGATCATCGACTCCATGTCGTTCATGGCCGCCGTCTTGGAGGGGAGGATCACCCGCGGGTCGTCCACGTTGATCGGCCCGCCCGGGAGGCGCTCGATGGCCTGGCGCAGGAGGCGCACGCTCTGGCGCATCTCCTCCATCCGGCAGAGGTAGCGGTCGTAGATGTCGCCGTGCTCGCCCACCGGGACGTCGAAGTCGTACGAGTCGTAGTCGTAGTACGGCCGGTCCTTGCGGATGTCGTAGTCCACCCCCGAGGCGCGCAGGTTGGCGCCGGAGAGCCCGAAGTTGACCGCGTCCTCGCCGCTGATCACCCCCACCCCCTGCGTCCGCCCGATCCAGATGGCGTTGTGGGTCAGCAGCGTCTCCACCTCGTCGAGCACGCGCGGGAAGCCGTCGAGGAAGGCGTTCAGCTGCTCGATCCAGCCGGACGGCAGGTCCGCCATCATCCCGCCGATGCGGGTGGCGGTGGTGGTGATGCGCGCCCCGGTGTAGCGCTCGTGCAGGTCGTAGATCAGCTCGCGCTGCTGGAAGGTGTAGAGGAAGACGGTGAACGCCCCCAGGTCGATGGCGGTGGTCCCCAGCCAGAGGAGGTGGCTGAAGATGCGGTCGAGCTCCATGCAGATCACCCGCACCACCCTGCACCGCTCCGTCACCTCCACGCCCATCAGCTTCTCCACCGCCATGGCGTAGGCGCAGTTGTAGATCAGCGGCGCCAGGTAGTCCATGCGGTCGGTGAGCGGGATGACCTGGTTCCAGTCGCGGTACTCGCCCAGCTTCTCGAAGGAGGAGTGCAGGTAGCCGATGTGCGGGATGCAGCGCACCACCGTCTCGCCGTCGAGCTCCAGCACCAGGCGGAGCACCCCGTGGGTGGCGGGGTGCTGCGGCCCGATGTTGATGAGCATGTGCTCGCCGGCGATGTCCTCGTGCACCTCGTAGCTCTCGCCCTCCACCGGGATGACCGGGGCGTGCACCAGCGAGCCCCCGGCGGCGAGCTCCGGGTTCCGGGTGACGTTGTAGACCACCTTGCGCAGCGCCATCACCCGCCTCCCCCGACGCCGGGCATCATCCCCTGCTCGGGGACGCCCGGGCCGCCCTCGACGATGACGTCGGGGAGCGGCTGGTTCAGCAGCTCGGCGATCTGCAGCTCGAGCGGCGAGTAGTGGTCCTCGGTGCGCATGGAGAGGGCGCGCCGGGTCTGCTCGGCGCGCGAGAAGCGGCCGCGCAGCGGGAAGTCCTTCCGCAGCGGGTGCCCCTCGGCGTAGTTGTAGGGCATGAGGATGCGGCGCAGGTCCGGGTGGCCGCGGAAGACCACGCCGAACATGTCGTACGCCTCGCGCTCCAGCCAGTCGGCGGCGCGCCAGAGCCCGTAGACGCTGTCCACCTCCAGCGCGTCGAGCGGGAGCTCGGCCTTCACCCGCAGGTTGCGCTTGTGGCGCACGGACCAGAGCTGCCACACCACCTGGATCTCGCGCCCGCCGCCGTAGTCCACGCAGGTGAGGTCCTGCAGGAAGTCGTAGCGGTGCTCGGGGGCGTCGCGCAGCCACCCCAGCATCTCCAGCGCGCGCTCCGGCCGCACGTAGACGATGTGCTCGTCGCCGGCGGTGAGCTCGTGGCGGAGCACCGCCTCGCCGAACTCGCGGCGGAGCGCGTCCACGCCGGGGTGGGGCGGGAGCTCGCCCGCCGGAGGCGGGATCCCGGGGGCGGCGGGCTCGGAGGGGGCCGGACCCTGGTCCAGCCCCTCCAGGCCTTTTTTGAACGCTTCGCCGTTGCTCATCCGGGCACTCAAGTCCTGAGTCCTAAGTCCTAAGTCCTAAGTCCTAAGTCCTAAGTCCTAAGTCCTAAGTCCCAAGTCCTGAGTCTCCCTGTACTTAGGACTCAGGACTCAGGACTGCAGTTCAAGGCCGCCGGTCCGAGGCGCGCACCACCGCGCCGGTGGAGACCAGGCCGCTGGCGCGGTTCTGGTTGGTGGAGTTGCCGAACGGGGCGGTGATGTGGTCCACCACCCCGGCCGGGAGGTAGCTCCCGGTCTCGGGGAGCTGGTCCACCGCGTTCCACTCGTCCTCGCTGGTGGGCGAGGACTGCCTGATCTTCTCCTGGATCATCAGGATGCCGTACATCAGCCCCTCGGGGCGCGGCGGGCACCCGGGCACGTACACGTCCACCGGGATGATGGTGTCGATCCCCTGCACCATGCTGTAGACGTCGAACACCCCGCCCGAGCTGGCGCACGCCCCCATGGAGATGCACCACTTCGGGGAGGGCATCTGCTCCCAGATCTTCTTGAGCACGGCCGCCATCTTGTAGCTCACCCGGCCGGCGCAGATCAGCAGGTCCGCCTGGCGCGGCGAGAAGCTCATCCGCTCCATCCCGAAGCGGGCCAGGTCGTAGCGGGTGGCGGCGGTGGCCATCATCTCGATGGCGCAGCACGCCGTGCCGAAGGGCATCGGCCAGAGCGAGTTGGCCCGCGCCCAGTTGGCCACCGCGTCGAGCCGGGTGGTGAGGAAGGCCGGGCTCCCGGAGAAGACGCCGCCCTGCGCGGCCAGATCCTTCTGCACCGTGCCCGGCGGCCCCTGGTGCACCACCAGCCCTGTATCGGTCCCGGATGCGCTTTCGTTCAGTCCCATTCCAGCGCTCCCTTCTTCCACTCGTAGATCAGGCCGACCGTGAGGATGACGATGAAGATCCCCGCGGCGGCGAAGCCTCCCCACCCCAGCGGCCGCATCGAGACCGCCCAGGGGAGGAGGAAGACGGTCTCCACGTCGAAGACGATGAAGAGGATGGCCACGACGTAGAACTTGACGCTGAAGCGCTCGCGGGTGCCCCCCAGCGGCACCATCCCCGACTCGTAGGGGGCGCCCTTCACCTTGGTCTGCCGCCCGGGGCTCAGCACCGTGGAGAGCACCACCATGAAGATCGCGTTGGCCACCGAGACGGCCAGCAGGATCAGCACGGGGAGGTAGGGGCGCAGCATGGCGTCAGGGGTCTCCCGGACCGGCGCTTGTGAAAACGTTCACTAGTTGAGGGCCGGGCCAAGATAAGCCCCGGCCGGAGCGGGTGTCAAGCAAGGGGCCGGCACCTTTCCGGCCCCTTGCCGCTCCGGGCCGGGGCCGGTTAGGTTCCGGCCAGCGCCCGAAGCCCCCCCGCCCCCTTCAAGTCTCGTTCCGCGATGAGCATACGGCCCGACCACTGGATCCGGCGGATGGCCCGCGAGCACGGGATGATCGAGCCGTTCGAGGACGGGCAGGTGCGGCGGGGGACGATCTCGTACGGGCTGTCGAGCTACGGCTACGACATGCGGGTGGCGGACGAGTTCAAGATCTTCACCAACGTGAACAACGCCATCGTGGACCCGAAGCGCTTCGACGAGAAGAGCTTCGTGCCGTACGAGGGCGAGGTGTGCATCGTGCCGCCGAACTCGTTCGCGCTGGCGCGCTCGGTGGAGTACTTCCGCATCCCGCGCAACGTGATCACCCTCTGCGTGGGGAAGAGCACCTACGCGCGCTGCGGCATCATCACCAACGTGACGCCCTTCGAGCCGGAGTGGGAGGGGTTCGTCACCCTGGAGATCAGCAACACCACGCCGCTGCCGGCGAAGATCTACGCCAACGAGGGGATCGCGCAGGTGATCTTCTTCGAGGGCGACGAGCCGCCGGAGGTGAGCTACGCGGACCGGAAGGGGAAGTACCAGGGCCAGCGCGGCGTGACGCCGCCGCGGCTCTGAGGGACGCGCCATGAGCGACACGCCCGTAACCCCGCAGCAGCTCGACGCCATCCGCGAGGTGGTGAACATCGGCGCGGGCCACGCCGCCACCAACCTGTCGAGCCTCACCGGGCTGCGGGTGATGATCTCGGTCCCCCGCATCCAGTGGGTGAGCGAGGGGACCGCCGCCGGCGCCCTCCCCGGCGCGGGGGCGCTGGTGATCATCTCCGTCCCCATCGTGGGCGTCACCCAGAGCGGGGGCGAGCGCGCCTCGCTCATCCTGGCGCGCGAGACGGCGCTGCGCATGGTGGGGCTCATGCTCCGCCGCGGCACCGGCACGCACGCGGACATCGGCGAGCTGGAGCGCTCCGCCCTCGGCGAGATGGG